>NZ_JBFNXQ010000079.1:0-22216 GCF_041018925.1 Geodermatophilus maliterrae | reverse complement strand
AACCGTTCAACCTCACGGTGCCCTGTGCCAGCGCCAGCAAGCACCCGGCCCCTGTGAGACGAACCACGACGACCGGCGCGGTCGAGAGGGCTGCACAGCGCTGTACCTGCAGCCTGTCCGTACGTATGACGTGGAGGAGGACGACGTGGAGCCGCTGACCGGCCGCAGTCATCGACGTGGCGCGCAACGCGGTGACACAGACGCTCTCCGCCTCACCTGCCGCCGCCCGCGTCGAGCCGCTCGACCCCGTGGCTCGTGACGTGATGACGATCCGACGCCGATGGCACCAGCCGGGCCTGTCGGCGTCCGAGCGTCAGCGCACCAGCACCGCTGGTGGCCCCGCGGCCGAGCGGGCCCGTCCTGGTCCGGTCACGACCGGGAGGTCGGCATCGACGCCCCTGTGCCCACCGCCTCACGTGCGGCCGCTCAGGCTCGGGCCGGTCCGCTCGACCCGCGGAGGTCAGCGCTGGGAGTACCAGCCCGGCCTCGTCCGCGCGTGGTCGCGACAGGCCACGGGACGTCGTGCTGGTCCCCCGGGCCCGTCGGTCCTCGGGTTCCCGCCGCTTCTCCATCGAGCGCGGCTCCGGTCCTCGTCCCGCTCGGCCCGCACGGAGCAGACATCAGCCGCCGTGCGCTGCTGCGCCCGACATCAACCGGTGCTGCAGCTCGCTGACGACCGCTGACCACACGTCCGCCCACGTACCGGAGGGCAGCTGGAGCTCTCCTGCGGACTCGACCCAGCGGGACCCTCGCCCGCACGAGGCCTGCGGGGAGTCCGCGATCCAGCCGTCATCGACCGTCGTCGGCCAGCAACGGCCGATCAGGGACCCGCAGGTCAGCGTGCGGTCCGAACGCGGGCGGCGGGTCCGGTCACACGGACACCGGCGTCGTGGACCGGACCCGGGGGACGAACTCCCCGCGCGCGTCGAGCACGTACCGCTCGGCGCCCTCGGGGGTGGCGGCGATCTCGCGCAGCGCCTGGCCCAGGAGCGGGATGTCGGTGAGGTAGGTCTGCCGGTTGGCGCTGACGCGGACCGCTCCGGGGAGCCGGTGGCGCGCGCCCGCGCGGACGTCGGCGTGGAACTGGGCGACCTCGACCTCGGAGAGGTCGAGCAGCCGGCCCATGTAGGGGTGCGCGCAGAAGCAGCCGCTCCGGGTGCCGATCGCCCACTCGTTGGCCAGCCGGGCGGCCAGCAGACCGTGCGGCACGCCCTCGAGGTTGAAGGCGGCGACCGGCAGCCGGTCCCCGGTGACCGGCCCCAGCCGGCGCAGGCCGGGCACCGACCGGAGCTCGGAGTCCAGCGCGCGCACCAGGTGGTCCTCGTGCGCCCGCACCGAGGACCACCCGTCGCTGCGCAGCTCGTCGGCCGCCGCGGTGAGGGCCACGACCCCGACGACGTTGGGCGAACCGGCGTCGTCCCGGTCGGGGCCGTCGGCCCAGACGACGTCGTCGAAGGAGACGGCCTCGACCGCGCCGCCGCCCACCAGGAACGGCTCCCCGCCGGCGAGCAGCGCGCGGGGGACGACGAGGGCGCCGGCACCGAACGGTGCGTACATCTTGTGGCCCGAGAAGGCGATCACGTCGATGCCCAGGGCGGTGATGTCCACGGGACGGTGCGGCACCAGCTGCGCGCCGTCGACCACCACCAGCACCCCGCGCCGGCGGGCGGCGGCCGCGATGGCCCGCAGGTCGGGCAGCCAGCCGGTGACGTTGGAGCCGCCCGTGACGGCGAGGACGCGGGGCCGCGGGTGCTGGTCCAGCGCGGCCTCGACCGCGGAGACGTCGAAGGTGCCGCTCTCGTCGACGTCCACGACGCGCAGCTGTGCGTGCCGCTGCCAGGGCAGCAGGTTGGCGTGGTGCTCGGCGGCCGTGGTGACGACGACGTCGTCCCTGGTCAGGCCCAGGCGGAAGGCCAGCAGGTTCAGCGCCTCGGTGGTGTTCCGGGGGAACAGCGCCTGGTGCGTGGCCGGGTCGCCGCCGACGAAGCGCACCATGATCTCGCGCGCCTCCTCGTAGCGCTTGCTCGTCAGCTGGGAGCGGATCCCGGCCCCGCGGTGCACGCTCGCGTACCAGGGCAGGAACTCCTGGACCGCCCGGGCGACGACCACCGACGCCGAGCTGGTGGCGGCGGTGTCGAGGTCGACGTACTGGCGGGGCTGCCCGTCGAGCACCGGCACCCACAGGTCGTCACCCACGTACTGGCCGGCCGTGAAGGACAGCGTCATCTCCATGACAGCCTGATCGACGCCCGGCCACGGAACTTGAACGACTCCACCGAGATCCCCACGACGGGTGTAGTCGCTCAAGTCACAGCGGGGCGCGTCCGATCCGCCCTGCATGACGATGCACGACGAGCGTGCCGGGAAGCGGCCGCGCCCCCGCCGGGCCTTCCGGCTGACCTCCCGCGTCTTCTGGGACATGGCCATCTACATGGTCGGTCTCGGCCTCGCCGTCGGGTTCGTCTTCCCGCCGTTCGCCGTGCTCCTCGGGGTGCCGGAGGCCATCGCCCACCGGCCGGTCTTCAGCTCGGCCTGCCTGGTGGCCGGCTTCCTCGTGGGCGCGATGAACTACGCGCTGTGCCGCGGGGTCGTCGGCGGCCGGATGGAGGTGCTCGGCAGCCACCTGCGGTCGGCGACGGGCGTCATCACCTCCGCCTCCAGCTCCGGCGACTGGTCCGAGGCGGTGTTCGAGCGCATCACCGTCGACTCCGACGACCAGATCGGCGAGGCCGGCCGGGCGTTCAACAGCCTCCTGGGCGCGGTGGAGGGTCGGAAGGAGCTCGAGGACCGGCTGCGCTACCAGGCCTTCCACGACGCGCTCACCGGCCTGCCGAACCGCGCCTTCTTCATGGAGCGGCTCGCCGAGGCCGACGTGGCCCGCCGCGAGTCGGGCACGCCGTCGGCCGTGCTGTTCCTCGACGTCGACAACCTCAAGGCGGCTAACGACAGCCTCGGCCACGAGGGCGGCGACGCGCTGATCAAGCTCCTCGGCGACCGCATGGTCGGCAGCGTCCGCGACACCGACACGGTGGCCCGCCTCTCCGGGGACGAGTTCGCCGTGCTGCTCACCGGCCCGGGCAGCGCCCACCAGGCCGAGCGCGTCGCGCACCGCATCCTCGACTCGCTGCGGGCGCCCACGCGGATCGGCGAGCACCTGGTGCGCACCGGACTGAGCATCGGGCTGGCGACCTCGGACGCGTGCGCGGCCAGCGGCATCAGCATGCTCCGCGCCGCTGACCTGGCGATGTACGCGGCCAAGACCGGCGGCAAGGGCCGCCTCGAGGTCTTCCAGCCCAGCCACCACACGGCCCAGGTGCAGCGCGACGCCGTCCGGGCGGACCTGTCCGGCGCGCTCGACGCCGAGCAGCTGGAGCTGCACTACCAGCCCATCGTCGACGTCTCGTCGCAGGTCGTCGTCGGTTTCGAGGCGCTGGTCCGGTGGCGGCACCCCGTGCGCGGTCTGGTGTCGCCGGTGGAGTTCATCCCGCTGGCCGAGGAGACGGGTCTCATCGTGCCGATCGGCCGCTGGGTGGTGCAGGAGGCCACGCGGCAGGCCGCCGCCTGGCAGCACCGCTCACCGCTCGGCCGGCTGCGGATGAGCGTCAACGTCTCCGTCCGGCAGTTCCACCACCCCGACCTGGTCGGGGACGTGGCCGAGGCGCTGCGCCAGTCGGGCCTGGATCCCTCGCTGCTCACCCTCGAGATCACCGAGTCGCTGTTCGCGCACGACACCGAGGAGACGACCCGCAAGATCGGCCAGCTCAAGGCCCTGGGCGTCCGTCTGGCCCTCGACGACTTCGGCACCGGCTACTCGTCGCTGGGCTACCTGCGGCGCTTCCCGATCGACACGCTGAAGATCGACAAGTCCTTCATCGACGCCGTCACCACCAGCCCCGAGGGGCACGCCGTCGTCGCGGCCATCACCCAGCTCGGCCACGACCTGCACCTCGAGGTCGTGGCCGAGGGGCTGGAGACCGGCGAGCAGCTCGCGGCCCTCCGCGCGCTGGACTGCCCGCTCGGCCAGGGCTACCACTTCTCCCGCCCGCTGGTCCCCGGCGACGCGGTGAAGCTGCTGCTGACCGGGCGCCGGTCCGAGCCGACCATGCTCGTCCCCGCGTGACCCGGTGACCGGGAGCCCCGGGGCGCTCAGCCGTCCCGGGCCATCCGCTCCAGCCGCGCGATCCGCTCGGCCATCGGCGGGTGCGTGGCGAACAGCGCCGCCAGCCCGGCCGGCCGGAACGGGGCGGCGATCATCAGGTGGCTCTGGGTCACCAGGCGGTCGTCCGGCGGCAGCGGGCGGGCCACCGCCCCGCGGGAGATCCGGCGCAGCGCGCCGGCCAGGGCCAGCGGGTCGCCGGACAGCCGCGCGCCGGCAGCGTCGGCCTCGTACTCGCGGCTGCGGCTGACCGCCAGCTGCACCAGTGCCGCGGCCAGCGGGCCGAGCACCACCAGCAGCAGCGTGCCGAGCACGTTGGCTCCGCCCCGGTCCTCCGAGCGACCGCCGAAGAGCCAGGCGAACGTGGCCAGGTGCGCCAGGTACGTGACGACGGTGGCCAGCGCGCCGGCGACCGAGCTGATGAGGATGTCGCGGTTGTAGACGTGCGAGAGCTCGTGGGCGAGCACCGCCCGCAGCTCCCGCCGGTCGAGCAGCTCGAGCACCCCCTGCGTGCAGCAGACCGCCGCCCGGCGCGGCGTGCGGCCGGTGGCGAACGCGTTGGGCTGGTCGGTGGGGCTGACGTAGAGGCGCGGCATCGGCTGGCGGGCCTCGGTGGCCAGCTCGCGGACCATCGCGTACAGCCCGGGCGCCTGCGTCTCCGTGACGGGGAAGGCGCGCATCGCGCGCAGTGCCAGCCGGTCGGAGCCGTACCAGGCCCAGCCGTTGACCCCCAGCGCGACCACGAGGGCCACCAGCAGTCCCCCGCGGCCCCCGACCAGGGCACCGGCGGCGAGGACGAGACCGGCCATCAGCCCCAGCAGGAGGGCGGTCCGCACCCCGTTGCCCCAGCGCTGCACCCCCCGTGAACGGAACGCCCCTGACCGCCGTTCCCGGCGTCGGCGTGCGACGCCGCTCACGGACGGCTCCGGCCGGAATCCCCGACCGGCCGACGGGGTTGCAGACTCCAGACCGCTGCCCCCGCGGCCGAGTTCGTGATGCCCGTCACGCCTCCGGCCCCGACACAGCCACGTAACCTCGGCCGTTGGAGGTAACAGCCTGATGACTGCTCTCGAACCGTCCACCACGCCCGGCAGCTCGGCCCCCGGTGGGCTCGTGAAGAGCGTCGTCGAGCTCGACCGCGTCGTCATCCGGCTCGCCGGCGACTCCGGCGACGGCATGCAGCTGACCGGCAACCGGTTCACCAGCGAGACCGCGTCCTTCGGCAACGACCTGTCGACGCTGCCCAACTTCCCCGCCGAGATCCGCGCCCCCACGGGGACCCTGCCCGGCGTCAGCTCCTTCCAGCTGCACTTCGCCGACCACGACATCATGACCCCGGGCGACGCCCCGGACGTCCTGGTGGCCATGAACCCGGCGGCGCTCAAGGCCAACCTCGCCGACCTGCCCGGCGGCGGGCTGGTGATCGTCGACAGCGACGAGTTCACCCCCCGCAACCTGGCCAAGGTCGGCTACGCGACCAACCCCCTCGAGGACGGTTCGCTCGAGGGCTGGCAGGTCGTCAGCGTCGCGCTCACCAGCATGACCCTGGAGGCGCTCAAGGACTCCGGCCTCGGCAAGAAGGAGGCCGAGCGGAGCAAGAACATGTTCACCCTCGGCCTGCTCAGCTGGATGTACCACCGGCCGACCGAGGGCACCGTCCGCTTCCTCGAGCGGCAGTTCCGCCGCAAGCCGGAGATCGCCGCGGCCAACATCGCCGCCTTCCGCGCCGGCTACAACTACGGCGACACGACGGAGGCCTTCGCGGTCTCCTACGAGATCAAGCCGGCCCCGATGGCCCCGGGCCGCTACCGCAACATCTCCGGCAACCAGGCGCTGGCCCTCGGGCTGGTCGCCGCCGGACAGCGGTCGGGCCTGCCGGTGTTCCTGGGCGCCTACCCGATCACCCCGGCGTCGGACATCCTCCACGAGCTGTCCCGGCACAAGTCCTTCGGCGTGCGCACCTTCCAGGCCGAGGACGAGATCGCCGGCATCGGCGCGGCGCTGGGCGCCTCGTTCGGCGGCGCGCTGGGCATCACGACGACGTCCGGCCCCGGCGTCTCGCTGAAGTCCGAGGCCCTGGGCCTGGCCGTGATGACCGAGCTGCCGCTGGTCGTCGTCGACGTGCAGCGCGGCGGTCCCTCCACCGGCCTGCCCACCAAGACCGAGCAGTCGGACCTGCTGCAGGCCATGTTCGGCCGCAACGGCGAGGCCCCGCTGCCGGTCATCGCGCCCCGCTCGCCCGGTGACTGCTTCGACGCCGCCCTCGAGGCGGCGCGGATCGCGCTGAAGTACCGGACGCCGGTCATGCTGCTCTCCGACGGCTACCTGGCCAACGGCGCCGAGCCGTGGGCGATCCCGTCGGTCGACGAGCTGCCCGACCTGTCGGTGGACTTCGCCACCGAGCCCAACGGCGCCGCCGCCGACGGGACGCCGGAGTTCCTCCCCTACCTGCGCGACCCCGGGACGCTGGCCCGGCCGTGGGCCGTCCCGGGCACCTCGGGGATGCAGCACCGCATCGGCGGGCTGGAGAAGGCCGACAAGACCGGCAACATCTCCTACGACCCGGCCAACCACGACCTGATGACCCGGCTGCGGCAGGCCAAGGTCGACGGCATCGCCGCCGACATCCCGCCGACCGACGTCGACGACCCCGACGGCGACGCCCGCGTGGCGGTCATCGGCTGGGGCTCGACCTACGGGCCGATCGGCGCGGCCTGCCGGCGGATCCGCCGCTCGGGCCGTTCGGTCGCCCAGATCCACCTCCGGCACGTCAACCCCATGCCGGCCGACCTCGGTGAGGTCCTGCGCCGGTACGACCGGGTGGTCTGCCCCGAGATGAACCTCGGGCAGCTGTCCCTGCTGCTGCGCGCCCGGTACCTCGTCGACGTCCAGAGCCACACGCAGGTGCGCGGGCTGCCCTTCCGGGCCGCCGAGCTCGCCGCGGTGGTGCAGGACGTCATCGACTCCACGACTCCCGACAGCACCGCCCCGACCGCTCCCACCGGAGGCACGAAGTGACCACCTCCCCGCACGTGCACGACCTCGGCATGCCGGGGACGCCGATCGACGCCAACATCCAGCAGGCGATCGCCGAGTCGGTCACCAGCCAGGGCGAGAAGCAGACCTCGCTCAAGGCCAAGGACATGAAGACCGACCAGGAGGTCCGCTGGTGCCCCGGCTGCGGTGACTACGTCATCCTCAACGCGGTCCAGAGCTTCCTGCCCGGCCTCGGCATCGCCCGGGAGGACATGGTCATCGTCTCGGGCATCGGCTGCTCGTCGCGCTTCCCGTACTACATGAACACCTACGGGATGCACTCGATCCACGGCCGGGCCCCGGCCATCGCCACCGGCCTGGCCGCCTCGCGGCCGGACCTGTCGGTGTGGGTCGTCACCGGCGACGGCGACGCGCTGTCGATCGGCGGCAACCACCTGATCCACGCGCTGCGCCGCAACGTGAACATGACGATCCTGCTGTTCAACAACCGGATCTACGGGCTGACCAAGGGGCAGTACTCCCCCACCTCCGAGGTCGGCAAGGTCACCAAGTCCACCCCGATGGGCTCGCTGGATCACCCGTTCAACCCGGTGTCGCTGGCGATCGGCGCCGACGCCACGTTCGTCGGGCGGGCCATGGACTCCGACCGCAAGGGCCTCACCGAGGTGCTGCGCCAGGCGGCCGAGCACGAGGGCACCTCCCTGGTCGAGATCTACCAGAACTGCAACATCTTCAACGACGGCGCGTTCGACCTGCTCAAGGACCCGGCCACCGGGCCGATGTGGACGATCCCGCTGGTGCACGGGCAGCCGCTGGTCTTCGGCCCGGACGGCGCCTCGTGCGTCGTCCGCGACGACTCCGGCGGCCTGCGGATCGCCGAGACCAACCAGGTCGACGCGAGCGAGATCGTCGTCCACGACGCCACCCGCCAGGACCCCTCCTACGCGTTCGCGCTCTCGCGGCTGTCCAGCCAGGACCTGCGCTACACGCCCATGGGCGTCTTCCGCTCGGTGCGCAAGCCCACCTACGACCGGATGATGGCCGACCAGCTCGAGGAGGCCCGCACCCAGGGCCCCGGCGACCTCGAGGCGCTGCTCGCCGGCGGCGACACCTGGACCGTCAGCGCCTGAGGCCGATCCGGGCCTGGCCCCGTCCCGGGTCCCACCCCGAGCGTGCGAAGGGTGGGGAGGACGGGGTCCTTCCTCCGTCTCCCCTTCCGGGAGGCGGGCCGGTCCGCGTTCAGGCCCGGTCGAGCGCCTCGCGGAGCACACCGCCGAGGACCGGCAGGACCCGCACCAGGTCGGCGCGCGCCGGGGCGGCGAAGCCGAGCACCAGGCCGGCGGTCGGCCGGTGCGGCCCGGGGCCGGCAAGGTGCCGGGCCAGCGCGTCGACGGAGATCCCGGCCGCGGCCGCCGCGGCGACGACGACCTCCTCGGTCGCCCGGTCCGGCAGCGGGACGAGCACGTGCGCGCCGGCGGGGTCGCCCGTCACCGGCACCCCGGCCGCACGGAGGGCGTGCAGGACCAGACCGCGCCGCTCGGCCAGCTCCCGGCGCAGCCGCCGCAGGTGCCGGGAGAGGTCACCGGAGGCGGCGAGCGCCGCGAGGACCCGCTGCCCCGCCCGTGCCGGACGGGTCCCGGTGGCGGTCCGGGCGGCGACCAGCTCCGCGCGCAGCGACGCCGGCGCCACCAGCCACCCGGTGCCGAGGGTCGGGCTGACGACCTTGCTGCTCGTCCCGAGGTGCACGACGACGTCCGGGCCGAGCGCGGCCAGCAGCGGCAGCGGTGCGACGTCGTAGCGCAGCTCCCCGTCGTAGTCGTCCTCCAGCACCCACCAGCCCTCCGCCCGCGCCCGGGCGACGAGCGCCACCCGACGCGCCGCGGACAGCCGCCGGCCCAGCGGGAACTGGTGCGCCGGCGTGCAGTAGACGGCGGTCAGGTCCGCCGGGAGCGCCTCGACGACCAGCCCGTCGTCGTCCACGGGGCAGGGCACGACCTCGATCCCGGCGGCGCGCAGCGCGCCGGCCGCCCGCTGGTAGCCGGGGTCCTCGATGCCGACGCGGCTGCCCCGGCGCAGGACGCGGGCGACCTCGGCCACCGCCGCGGACGTGCCCGCGGTGGCCAGCACGTCCGACGGGTCGGCGGGCAGCCCGCGGTGCCGCAGCAGGTGCTCGGTGACGGCGAGCTGGAAGCCGGTGTCCCCGGCCGGTTCCGGGCCGGCGTCGGGCGCGACGTCGCCGGCCGCCCGCCACGCCCGCCGCCACGCGGCCCGGTCGAGGACCTCCAGGCAAGGCGACCCGGCCCGCAGGTCGACCGACGCCGGGGCCGGCGAGCGCGACGGCGGGCGCGGCGCGGGCACGGTGGGCCCACCGGGAGCCGAGCCGACGACGAAGGTGCCCGCCCCGCGCCGTCCGGCCGCCCAGCCCTCGGCCAGCAGCTGGTCGTAGGCGGCCGAGGTGACGGTGCGGCTGACCTGCAGCGCCACGGCCAGCTCGCGGGTGGACGGCAGCCGGTCGCCCGGGCGCAGCACCCCGCCGGCGGCCGCCGTCCGCAGCGCGTCGGCGAGCTGGACCGACAGGGGCCGCCCGGACCCGCGGTCCAGCACGATCGGCGGGACGTGCACGGGCACCTCCGTCGTGCAGTGGCCTGGTGGAACGGCAGCGTACTGGCCCTTCCAGGAGGCCAGTCGCTACCCCAGGGTGGCAGTGTGGACTCCGCACCGCCGCTCTCCCCCACCGCCCGCAGCACCGTCCGCCGGAACGCCACGCGTGCCCGGACCGACCGCGCCGAGCTGTACGCTGTCCTCGACGCCGGGCTGGTCGGCCACCTCGGGGTGGTGCTCGACGGCGCCCCCGTCGTGCTGCCCACCGGCTACGGACGGCGGGGGGACACCCTCTACCTGCACGGCTCCACCGGCGCGGCCACGCTGCGCGCGGCGGCGGCCGGCGGGCCGGTGTGCTTCACCGTCACCCACCTCGACGGCGTCGTCTACGCCCGCTCGGCGTTCCACCACTCGATGAACTACCGCTGCGCCGTCGTCCACGGGGCCGCGCGGCTGGTCACCGACCCCGACGAGCGCCGGCTCGGCCTGGAGGTGCTCACCGAGCACCTGGCGCCGGGCTCGTGGGAGGCGACCCGGCAGCCGGACCGGAAGGAACTGGCCGCGACGTCGCTGCTGGCCCTGGACCTGGCCGAGGCCAGCGTGAAGGTGCGCACGGGCCCGCCCGGCGACGACGAGCAGGACCTGTCCGCATCGGTGTGGGCCGGGGTCCTGCCGCTGCGCACCGTCGTCGGCACCCCCGAGCCGGACCCGCTGCTGCCGCCCGGGATCGCCGTACCCGAACGGGTGGCCGGACGGGCACTCGACTAGGCGGGCGTCACCCGGAGCAGGCGGTCGTCGCCCTCGCCGTTGTCGGTGGTCAGGTACAGCGCGCCGTCGGCACCGAGCAGCGGCGTGCGCACCCGGCCGTAGGTGTCCTCCAGCTCCGGCACCCGGAACTGCTCGAGCAGCCGGCCGTCCTCGTCGATGCGCAGCGCGAGCACGCCGGTGCCCTTCTGCACGCCGAGCAGCAGCACGCCGTCGTAACCGCCCCACTGCGCGCCGCTGACGAACTCACCACCGCTGGTGGCGATGGCCGGGTTCCCGGAGGACCACACGGCCGGGATCGCGCCGTCGAGCTCCGGGTCGGTCATCGGGACGCTCTCGTCGTACCGGCCCGCCGGCCCGTCGGGCGCGCCGTCGGGGTCGTAGCCGTAGTTGCCGCCGGGGACCGACCGGTTGACCTCGTCGTCGCGGCGGGTGCCCTGCTCGACGGTGTAGACCTCGCCGGTCCCGGGCCGGACGGCGATGCCCTGCACGTTGCGGTGGCCGTAGCTGAGCACCAGCCGTGTGGCCGGGTCGGCCGAGTCGGCGAAGGGGTTGCCCGGGGCGGGGCCGCCGGTGGCCGGGTCGATGCGGAGCACCTTGCCGGCCAGGGTGGAGAGGTCCTGGGGGTTGCTGCCGACGGCGTTGTCACCGGTGCCCACGAGCAGCGCCCCCGAGGGGTCGAAGCGCACGCGGCAGCCGCCGTGCCGGCCGGTGCGCTCGTTGACCGGGACGTCCCCGAGCAGCGGGTCGGCCACGCGGGTCGCCCTCCTCCAGCCCGCGTCGACGGTCCAGGCGACCACCTGGATCTCCGCGCCACCGTCCTCCTCGACGCCCTGGCAGGTGTAGAACCGCCGGTTCCCCGCGAACGCCGGGTCGAGAACCAGGCCCATCAGGCCGGTCTCGCCGTCGGCGAACAGGTCGGAGAAGTCGGCGTCGACCTCGCGCGCGGTGCCGTCGGGCAGGACGGCGGTGAACCCGCCGTCGCGCTCGTCGACCAGCAGGGTGCCGTCAGGAGCGCGGGCGACGTCCCAGGGGTGGTCGAGCCCGTCGAGGACCGTCTCCACCTCCAGCGCGGGGACGGCGACCGACGGGGTGGCCGCGACGTCGGCGTCCCCCTCGTCGTCCTGACCGCTGGGCGCGGCGCTGCAGCCGGCGAGGAGGACGGCAGCGGCCAGCACGGCCCCCGTGCAGGGGCCCGCCGCGAGCCCTGGTCGGCCGCCCTGCAGGGTCCCGCCGCGAGCCTGCGAGTGGTGGGGGGCAGGGTGGTCCTTCCAGGGGGGCACGGGGGTCCTTCGTCAGCTGGTGCGGGTCACCACGTAGTCGCACAGCGCCGAGAGGGCGTCGCGGACCTCACCGGCGGGGACCTCCGACAGCGATGCCTGGGCGCGGTCGGCGTAGCCGCGCAGCACCTCCGTCGCGCGGGCCAGCGCCGCCGATCCGCGCAGCAGTGCCAGCGCCTCGGCGTGCTCGGCGTCGTCGGACAGCGGCCGGGCGACCAGCTCGCGCAACCGGGCCTCGGCGGGCTCGTCACCGGCCAGGGCGATGAGGGCCGGCAGGGTGGCGATGCCCTCGCGCAGGTCGGTGCCCGGCGACTTCCCGGAGGCGCCGTCCTCGCTGACGATGTCGAGCAGGTCGTCGGAGAGCTGGAAGGCCACGCCGACCAGCTCGCCGAAGCGGGTGAGCGCCTCCACGAGCGGGGGGTCGACACCGGCGAAGGACGCGCCGAAGCGGGCCGAGGTGGCCACCAGGGACCCGGTCTTGTCGGCGAGCACCTCGAGGTAGTGCGCCACCCGGTCCTCGCCCGGGCGCGCGCCCACCGTCTCCCGGATCTGCCCGGTCACCAGCCGCTCGAAGGTGCGCGCCTGGATGCGCACCGCCTCCGGCCCGAGGTCGGCGAGGATGTCGGAGGCGCGGGCGAAGAGGAAGTCGCCGGTCAGGATGGCGACGCTGTTGGTCCACCGGCTGTTGGCACTGGGCGCCCCGCGGCGGACGGCGGCCTCGTCCATGACGTCGTCGTGGTAGAGCGTGGCCAGGTGCGTGAGCTCGCAGACGACGGCCGCCCGTACGACGTCGGGGGCGCGCGCGTCGCCGAGCTGCGCGGCCAGCAGCGCCAGCATCGGCCGGAACCGCTTGCCCCCGGCGGCCATGAGGTGCCCGGCCGCCTCGGAGACGAAGGAGTGGTCGCTGGCCACCGCGGTGGCCAGCGCTGTCTCCACCCGGCCCAGACCGTCGGTGAGCGACGTGCCCAGGGGGCCGTCGGGCAACCAGGCGCCCACGGTGGAGGCGGGGGTGGAGATGCGGTGCCAGACCTCGGCCGGGGCGATCCCGTCGACGGCGGCACGGGGTCCGGTCATCAACCGACGAATCTAGCCGCCTGGTCGGCCAGACCGAGCACCGACCCGGGGACGATCCCGAGGACGAGCGTGGCCGCCGCCGTCACTGCGAGCACGACGGTGGTGGGCAGACCGGGCACGCCGACGGTGGGCCCGTCGGCCGCGGGCTCGGAGAAGTACATGAGCACGATGACCCGCAGGTAGAAGAACGCCGCCACCGCACTGGCCAGCAGGGCGACCACGACCAGCGGCCAGGCGCCGTCCTCGATCGCGGCCCGGAAGACGGCGAACTTGCCGGTGAAGCCGCTGGTGAGCGGGATCCCGGCCAGCGCGAGCAGGAACAGGCTCATCACCGCGGCGGTCAGCGGCGAACGCTGGGCCAGGCCGGCCCACTGCGACAGGTGCGTGGCCTCGCCGTCGCCGCTGCGTACCAGGGTGAGGACGGCGAACGCGCCGAGCGTGGTGAGGCCGTAGGCGAGCAGGTAGAACATCGTGGCCGACAGCCCGGAGCCTGCGGCGTCCCCGGCGACGGAGAACCCGAGGACGCCGGTGAGCAGGAAGCCGGCGTGCGCCACCGACGAGTAGGCCAGCATCCGCTTGAGGTCGGTCTGGGTGAGCCCGAGGACCGCACCCACCACCATCGACACGATCGCGACGCCGTAGACCAGCGGCCGCCAGGTCCACTCGTCGGTGCCGAAGGCGACGTAGAGCAGCCGCAGGATGGCGCCGACGGCGGCGACCTTGGTGCAGGCGGCCATGAACGCGGTCACCGGGGTGGGCGCCCCCTGGTAGACGTCGGGCGTCCAGGTGTGGAACGGCGCCACGCTGGCCTTGAACAGCAGTCCGACGACGAGCAGCGCCAGCCCCAGGACCAGCAGGACGTCGCCTCCGCCGGTGCCCACGGCGTCGCGGACGTCGGCCAGCCGCACGCTGCCGGAGGCGCCGTAGACCAGCGCCAGGCCGTAGAGGAAGAACGCCGAGGCGAACGCCCCGAGCAGGAAGTACTTGACCGCCGCCTCCTGCGAGAGCAGCCGGCGCCGGCGGGCCATGCCACTGATCAGGTACAGCGGCAGGCTGAGCACCTCGAGGGCGACGAACATGACCAGCAGGTCGTTGGCCGTGACGAACAGCATCATGCCGCCGATGGCGAAGACCGCCAGCGGGTAGACCTCGGTCTGCACCCGCTGGACGGTGAGCAGCTCGCGGTCGCGGATGCTGCCGGCCGGCACGGCCGCGGAGACGACGAACGCCGAGCGGGCCGGGTCGAGCTTGCGCTCGGCGAACAGCAGGACCGACAGCGCGCCCAGGCCGGCGATGGTGGCCTGCAGGAACAGCCCGGCACCGTCGACGGCCAGCGCGCCACCGGCGGTGATCTCCCGGGTGCCGGCCAGCAGCAGCGTGCTGACCAGGCCGCCGACGGTGCCGACGAGCGCGATGGCGACCTGCACCGCGTGGCGGTCCCGGGGGCCGAACGCCTCCACCAGCACCCCGACGCAGGCGGCGCCGAAGACGAACAGCAGCGGTGCGAGCGCGGCCAGCGACAGGTCGGGGGCCTCGATCGGCATCAGTCGGTCCCCTCGGGAGAGGTGGCGGGGGTGGTGCCGGCCGGGTCGGCGCCGACGTCGCTCATGGTGGCGGCGACCGCCGGCTCGATCAGCCGGATCAGCGGCTGCGGGTAGACGCCCAGCACGACGATCAGCGCCACCAGCGGGGCGACGACGGCGACCTCCCGGCGGGACAGGTCGCGCACCCGCATCACCGCGCGGGCGGGCGCAGGGGCGGTGAGGGTCGCCGTCGCGGCGGTCGCGCCGTGGCCGCCGCCGATGGGCGAGCCGTGACCGCCGCCCGCGGGCGCCGCGGCGCCGTCCCCGGCGTCGTCCCCGGTATCGACCAGCACACCGCGCGGCGGGCCGTGCATCGTCCGTTGGTAGAGCAGCAGCACGTACAGCGCGGCCAGGACGATGCCGACGGTGGCGAGCACCGTGTACACCGGCCGCGTCGGGAACGAGCCGATCAGCACGAGGAACTCGCTGACGAAGCTGTTGGTGCCCGGCAGCGCCAGCGAGGCCAGCCCCGCGACGAGGAAGACGCCGGCCAGCTTGGGCGCGGCGCTGGCCACGCCGCCGTAGTCGCCCACCAGCCGCGAGCCGCCGCGGGCGATGAGCATGCCGACGACGAGGAACAGCAGGCCGGTCGCGATGCCGTGGTTGACCATGTAGAGCACCGCGCCGGTGCCGGCCTCGGTGGTGAACGCGAAGACGCCCAGCGCGATGAAGCCGAAGTGGGCGATCGAGGTGTAGCTGACCAGCCGCTTCATGTCGCTCTGCCCCATCGCCAGCAGCGCCGCGTACAGCACCCCCGCGACGGCGAGCGCCAGCACGTACGGCGCGAACTCGCGGGAGGCGTCGGGGAACAGCGGCAGGCAGTAGCGCAGGAAGCCGAAGGTGCCCACCTTGTCGAGGACGCCGACGAGCAGCACCGACCCGCCGATGGGGGCCTCGGCACCGGCGTCGGGCAACCAGGTGTGGAACGGCACGAGCGGCGCCTTGATGGCGAAGGCGATGAAGAAGCCGAGGAACAGCAGCCGCTGCACGCCCGGGTCGATGTCGAGGTCGCGCAGCGCCTCGAAGGCGAAGGTGCCCTCCCCCGCCGACTCGCTGACCACGTACAGCCCGATCACGGCGGCGAGCATGATCAGCCCGCCGACCAGGCTGTAGAGGAAGAACTTCACCGCGGCGTACTGCCGGCGCGGGCCGCCGAAGCTGCCCACGATGAAGTACATCGGGACGAGCATCGCCTCGAAGAAGACGTAGAAGAGGAAGACGTCGGTGGCGGCGAAGACGCCGACCATGCACGCCTCGAGCAGCAGCAGCCACGCCCAGAAGGCGCGCATCGAGCGGCGCCCGGGTGGGACGTCGCGCCAGGAGGCGAGCACCACGACGGGGACGAGCACCCCGACCAGCAGCAGCATCACCAGCGCGATGCCGTCGACGCCGAGGGCGAAGTCGACGCCGAAGCCGGGGATCCACGGCGTCGAGGTGGTCAGCTGGAACCGCTCCCCGCCGGGGTCGAAGGCGACCGTGGCGAGCACGGCCAGCAGCAGGACGACCAGGCTCACGCCCAGGGTGACCTGGCGGGCCAGCGCCGCGTTCGCGCGGGGCAGCGCCGCGACGCCGGCGGCGCCCACCGCGGGCACCACCAGCATCGCGAGCAGGAGCAGGGAGCCGCTCACGCCACGGTCCTCATGTCGTCGTCCTCTCCCGTCCGGCCGGTCCGCCGTCCGACCCCGCTCATCCGGCCGTCACCGCCAGCAGCGCCCCGGCCACGAGGACCGCGCCGCCGAGCATCCCGAGCGCGTAGGACCGGACGAAGCCGGTCTGCGCGCGGCCCAGCCGCGACGACGAGCCGCCGAGGGTGGCGGCCAGGCCGTTGACCGCGCCGTCGACCCCGCGGTTGTCCACCCACACCAGCGCGCGGGTCAGCCACTGTCCGGGGCGCATGAACAGCGACTCGTTGACCGTGTCGGCGTAGAGCGCCTTCCGCGCGGCGCGGGTGACCGGGGAGACGCGGGACGGCGCGACCACGGGGATCTCGCGGCGGCCGACGAACAGCCACGCGGCGAGGACGCCGACCAGCATCACCGCCGTCACCACGATCCCGACGACGGCGGGCGCCACGACGTGCGCGGCCTCCTCGGGGGCGCCGAAGACCGGGGCCAGCCACTCGTCGAGCGGGAAGAGGTTGACCAGCAGGAAGCCGGCGGCCACCGAGCCGATGGACAGCACGACCATCGGCGCGGTCATCACCGACGGCGACTCGTGCGGGTGCACGTCGTCGGTCCAGCGCGGCCGGCCGAGGAAGGTCATCAGCATCAGCCGGGTCATGTAGAAGGCGGTCAGCCCCGCGCCGACGACCGCGACCGCGCCCAGCAGCCAGCCCGACGTCCCGCCGCGGTCCAGCGCCGCCTCGATGATCGCGTCCTTGGTCCAGTAGCCGGACAGGAACGGGAAGCCGATGAGCGCGAGGTAGCCCAGCCCGAAGGTCACGAAGGTGACCGGCAGCTCCCGGGCCAGCCCGCCGAACCGGCGCATGTCCACCTGGTCGTCCATCGCGTGCATGACCGACCCGGCACCGAGGAAGAGCCCGGCCTTGAAGAAGCCGTGGGTGAGCAGGTGGGCGATGCCGGCGGCGTAGCCGACCGGGCCGAGTCCCACGGCCAGGAACATGTAGCCGATCTGGCTGACCGTCGAGTACGCCAGCACCTTCTTGATGTCGTCGTACGCGCAGCCGGCGATCGCGCCGATGAGCAGCGTGACCGCGCCGACGGCGAGGACGACGGTGCGTGCGGTCGGGGTCAGGTCGTAGATCGGCGCGGACCGGGCGATGAGGTAGACGCCCGCGGTGACCATCGTCGCGGCGTGGATGAGCGCCGAGACCGGCGTCGGGCCCTCCATGGCGTCGGGCAGCCAGGCCTGCAGCGGGAACTGGCCGGACTTGCCGCACGCCCCGAGCAGCAGGAGCAGGCCGATCGCGGTGACCGTGCCACCGGCCAGCGCACCCACCCCGCCGAAGACGCCCTCGTAGCTGACCGTGCCGAGCTGGGCGAACATCACGAAGATCGCCAGCGCCAGGCCGACGTCGCCGACCCGGTTCATGATGAACGCCTTCTTGGCGGCGGTCGCCGCCGCGGGGCGCTCGTGCCAGAAGGCGATGAGCAGGTAGGAGGCCAGGCCCACGCCCTCCCACCCGACGTAGAGGGCCACGTAGTTGTCGCCGAGGACCAGCAGCAGCATCGCCGCGACGAACAGGTTGAGGTAGGCGAAGAACCGGCGCCGGCGCGGGTCGTGCGCCATGTAGCCGATCGAGTAGACGTGGATGAGCGCGCCCACGCCGGTGATCAGCAGCACGAACGTCGCCGACAGCGGGTCGACCAGCAGGCCGGCCTGCACGTCGAGCGAGCCGGCGGAGACGAACGTGAACAGGTCGACGTCGACCGAGCGCTGGTCGCTGCCGGCCAGCTGCACGGTGCACAGCAACCCGACGACGAAGGCGACGACGACCGTCGCCGTCCCCAGCAGGTGGCCCCAGCGGTCGGTGCGCCGGCCGCCCAGCAGCAGGACGGCGGCGCCGGCCAGCGGCAGCGCGACGACCAGCCAGGCGGAGCTGAGCAGCCCCTCGGCCGCGACGGTGTCCATGGTCCCCGGCTCCCGTCAGTACTTGAGCAGGTTGGCGTCGTCGACCGACGCCGACCGGCGGGTCCGGTAGATCGACATGATGATCGCGAGACCGACGACGACCTCGGCGGCGGCCACGACCATGACGAAGAAGGCCATGATCTGGCCGTCGACGGTGCCGGTGGCCCGGGCGAAGGTGACCAGCGTCAGGTTCACCGAGTTCAGCATCAGCTCGACGCACATGAACACGACGATCGCGTTGCGCCGGACCAGCACGCCGACCGCGCCGATGGTGAACAGGATCGCGGCCAGCACCAGGTAGTAGGTGAGAGTCACCGGTGCCCGCCCTCCACGCCGTCGGTGGTGCCGAGCGCCGCGTCGGGGCTGCCGAGCTGGGCCCGGCCGGTCGGACGGGGCATCTGGTCGACCTCCTGCGCCTCGCTGCCGGTGGCGACGGTCTCCTCGGACGGGCGCCCGTCGGGCAGCAGGGCGGGAGCGGCGACGGAGTTGGCGCGGGCGTAGACGCCGGGGCCGGGCAGCGTCTGCGGTCGGTCGGTGAGGAAGCGCGCCCGGGACAGCTCCTTCTGGGTGCGGCGGGTGCCGGGCTCGCGCTCGATGTGGGCGAGCACCATCGCGCCGACGGCCGCGGTGATCAGCAGCGCGCTGGTCACCTCGAAGGCCAGCAGGTAGCGGGTGAACAGCACCTCGGCGATCAACTCGATGTTGCCCTGCTCGCCCTGCGCGTCGGTCAGGCCGGTGGCCACCGTGTCCTGGGTGGCGCGGGCGATGCCGGCGCCGACCAGGGCGGCGAAGCCCACCCCGAGCACGATCGCCGCCACCCGCTGGCCGCGCAGGGTCTCCACGACGGAGTCGGAGGAGTCGCGGCCGACCAGCATGAGGACGAAGAGGAACAGGATCATGATCGCGCCGGTGTAGACGATGATCTGCACCGCCCCGAGGAACGGCGCCTCCTGCACGACGTAGAAGACGCCGAACGCGAGCATCGTGTTGACCAGCCAGAGCGCCGAGTGGACGGCGTTGCGGCTGAACACCATCCCCAGCGCCCCGGCCAGCGCGATCGGCCCGAGCACCCAGAAGACGACGGCCTCCCCGGTGCCCAGCTGCACCGAGGTGTCGGCGGCCAGTGCCAGGGGAGCGGCCACCACGCTCATGCCCGCTCCGCCGTCACCGGCTCGGCGGAGGACCCCGCCTGCGGCTCGCGCAGGTAGTAGTCCTTCTCGTCGTCGCCCAGCCGCATCGGGTGCGGCGGCTGCTCCATGCCCGGCAGCAGCGGAGCCATGAGCTGCTCCTTGGTGTAGATCAGGTCCTGGCGGTTGTCGTCGGCCAGCTCGAAGTCGTTGCTCATCGTCAGCGAGCGGGTCGGGCAGGCCTCGATGCACAGCCCGCAGAAGATGCAGCGCAGGTAGTTGATCTGGTAGACGCGCCCGTAGCGCTCCCCCGGCGAGTACCGCTCGTCCTCGGTGTTGTCGCCGCCCTCGACGTAGATCGCGTCGGCCGGGCAGGCCCAGGCGCACAGCTCGCAGCCGACGCACTTCTCCAGCCCGTCGGGGTGCCGGTTGAGCACGTGCCGGCCGTGGTACCGCGGCTTGGTCACCTTCGGCGTCTCGGGGTACTGCTCGGTGGTCACCTTCTTGAACATCTGGCCGAAGGTGACGCCGAAGCCCTGGGCGGGCGCCGGGAGCAGGCCGCGGCGGGTCGGCGTGGCGCCGCCGTCGCGGCCGGCCCGCTCGACGGCACCCCTCGACGCCTGCGCGAGCCCCTTCTCCTCGCCGGTCGCCATCGGGTCCTGCTCAGCCATCGGGGTCCTCCTGTGCGCGGGTGGCGGTGCTGCCGCGGCGGCCGCTGCTGACGACACCGCTCCCGTCGGGACGGCCGGCCGGGGCGCCGACCGGTTCCGCGCGGCGCAGCCGGGGTGAGGGAGGCACGGTCAGGTCCATGGGCGGCACCGGGAAGCCACCCTCGGCGCGGGACGGGCCGGTGCGCTCCGCGGGCCGGCGCCGCGGTCCGGCCGGTGGCAGGACCTCCGCGTCCGGCTCGGTCGCCCGGACCGCCCCGGCCGCGGCCTGTTCCGCCATGATCCGGGTGTCGCGGTTGCTCATCCGGCTGGCGATCGCGAGGCCCGCGAGCACCAGCAGCGCGATCGGCACGCCGACGAAGAGCGCCACCTGACCGGTGGACAGGTCCACCTCGCGGGAGACGGTGCGCATCGTGGCGACGACGAGGATCCAGACCAGCGCCGTCGGGACGAGCACCTTCCACCCGAAGCGCATGAACTGGTCGTAGCGCAGCCGGGGCAGCGTGCCACGCAGCCAGATGAACACGAACAGCGCGGCGGTGACCTTGAGGAAGAACCACAGCAGCGGCCACCAGCCGGAGTTGGCGCCGTCCCAGATCGACAGCGGCCACGGAGCCCGCCAGCCACCGAGGAACAGCGTCGCGGCCAGGGCGGAGACGGTGACCATGTTGATGTACTCGGCGAGGAAGAACAGCGCGAACTTCAGCGACGAGTACTCGGTGTGGAAGCCGCCGACCAGCTCGCTCTCGGCCTCGGGCAGGTCGAAGGGCGCGCGGTTGGTCTCACCGACGACGGCGATCACGTAGATGACGAAGCTGACCGGCAGCAGGACGGCGAACCAGCTCGGCCCGGTGAACTCCAGGCCGAAGAAGGACACCTGGTTGCCGTCGGCCTGGGCCGCGACGATCTCCGAGGTCGACATCGAGCCGGCGTAGAGGAACACCGCGACGATCGACAGCCCCATCGCGATCTCGTAGCTGACCATCTGCGCCGCGCTGCGCAGGGAGCCCAGCAGCGGGTAGGTCGAGCCGGAGGCCCAGCCGCCGAGCACGATCCCGTAGACGCCCATCGCCGAGCAGGCCAGGACGACGAGCACACCGATGGGGGCGTCGGTCAGCTGCAGCGGGGTGCGCTGGCCGAAGATGCTGACCACCGGGCCCAGCGGGATGACCGAGAAGGCCAGGAACGCCGGGATGGTCGCGATGACCGGGGCCAGGAAGTAGACCGGCCGGTCCGCGAGCGCCGGCATGATGTCTTCCTTGAAGGCCAGCTTCAGCCCGTCGGCCAGGCTCTGCAGCGACCCGCGCGGGCCGACCCGGTTGGGGCCGGAGCGCTGCTGCATGCGGGCCACGACCTTGCGCTCGAACACGATGGCGAACAGCGTCATCAGCACGAGCACCGCGAAGACGCCCACGATCTTGATGACCACGATCCACCAGACGTCGCGCCCGAAGTCCTCGAGCGTCGGCTGGTCGGCGGCGACGGCGAGCAGGGTCACGACCGAGCCTCGCCGGCGCCCGTCGCGGTCGCGCCCCCGGGTGCGCTGCCCCTGGGCGCCCTCGCCAGCTCGGTCACCTCGGCACCTCCGGTCGACAGGCGGACGACGCCGCCGGGCGCGGTGCCCAGCTGGGTGCGCAGCTCGCTGCCGGGCGAGCGCATCGGCAGCCAGACCACGCCGTCGGGCATCTCGGTGACCAGCACCGGCAGGGTCACCGAGCCGGTGGCGCCGGTGACGGTGAGCCCGTCGCCGTCGGCCAGGCCCAGCCGGGCGGCGGCCCCGGCGCCCAGCCGCGCCACCGGCGGGCGGGCGGTGCCGGCGAGCTCCGGCTCGTCGCGCTGCAGGGTGCCGACGTCGAGCAGCTGCCGCCAGGAGGCCAGCAGCGCCTCGCCGTCGCCCGGCTGCGGGGTCGCGACCGGTGGGACGTCGAGCCCGGTGGCCTCGGCCCGCTCGGGAGCGGCACCGAGCGCCGCGAGCTCGGCGCGGGCCGCCTCGGGCGTGGGCAGCCGCAGGTCGACGTCGAGGTACTCGGCCAGGCCGTGCAGCACCCGGCCGTCGGGCAGCTGCCCGGTGCCGTGCAGCGTGGCGTCGAAGGAGCGCACCCGCCCCTCCCAGTCGAGGTAGCTGCCGGCCTTCTCCGACGCGGCGGCGACCGGCAGGACGACGTCGGCGTGCTCGGTGACGGCGCTGGGCCGCTGCTCGAGGC
Organism: Geodermatophilus maliterrae; assembly: GCF_041018925.1. Taxonomy (NCBI): domain Bacteria; kingdom Bacillati; phylum Actinomycetota; class Actinomycetes; order Geodermatophilales; family Geodermatophilaceae; genus Geodermatophilus; species Geodermatophilus maliterrae. The sequence goes on along the minus strand of NZ_JBFNXQ010000079.1, from coordinate 170 downwards.
TGACCACGAAGGACGCCGCCGCCAGGGCCGCCTCGGCCAGCCGCGGGTCGGGCAGGTCGGCCGGGTCGACACCACCGACGAGCAGGCCGGCCAGCCGCCCGTCGCGGACCGCGGTGAGGATGCCGGTGGTGTCCCGGCCCGGCGCGGCCGGCAGACCGGTGGGGTCCAGG
>NZ_JBFNXQ010000078.1:0-22504 GCF_041018925.1 Geodermatophilus maliterrae | reverse complement strand
AGCTTGTCTCACGCGGATGGCCGGTGACTTGCGAGGTGTTGTCCGGTCGTGGCAGAACAACTGGGGCTGGAGCTGGTGCCCGACGGGTTGTGGGACATAGTCGAGCCGTTTATCCCGCCGCAGACGGAGCGCCCGCAGGGCGGCGGCCCCCGATACGTCGAGGACCGGGCGGCATTCACCGCGATCGTCTACGTGCTGACCATCGGCTGCGCCTGGCGGCACCTGCCGGCGGAATTCGAGGTCTCCACGGCCACCGCACACCGCCGCTTCGTGACCTGGACCCAGACCGCGACGCGCGGCCGCCCCGGATCGCCGCGGGGCACCCGGATGGTATCGAGCAGCGGCAGCAGCTGGAGATTGTCCCCGACCTAACCGGGGGTCAGCCGGACGGCCAGCGGTAGTCCGCGGCCGTCGACAGCCAGGTACACCTTGCTGGTCGGCCCGTCGCAGGAGCGCCTGAGCGGCTCGCCGGCCCCGATTAGACGCGAGCAGTCTCCTGGCGTCCGGAGACCAGCGGCCGTGCCCGCTGCGTGCCCGTAGTACGGGCACGCAGCGGCTATTGGGGGTAGCCAGCGGTCCGAGCAACTTTGGCCTTGACCTGCGGAAACGATTGATCGGCGTTGGCTGGGGGAGTCCTTGTATCAGGCTTGAAAACCGCTATGGGGTCACACCCATCGTGGGTTCGAATCCCACGCCCTCCGCTTCGGCGGTCACGCGACAGCCGGACTGTGGCTGCGCGGGACCGCTGTCTGTCGGAGGAGTGTCGCCACGGCTCCTGACCACGCAGGCGGACTCGTCCGGACGGAACCGGTCGCCGGACGCCTCGCGGTCCGACACCGTGGACCCGATGACGAGGGATCCCGCGCTCACTCGACCTCGGTACGGGGTTCGGGGCGGGACGCGCTCCGAACCCCCGCGCTCACCGAGCCAGCACGCGTTCGATCCTCTTCTCGAGCTTCGTCCTCCTCTGTGGAGCTTCCACCAACTCCACGTGCCGGACACCTGAGCCCTGCCGAGTTCTTCGACACTGGGCAACCCCTCGGCCACGAGCTCCTCGTCGATCTCGGCCGCGTCCCTGGACTCGAGCTCGTCCATCGTCTCCTGGGCGGCGCGAGTGCGTTGCGACGAGAGGGGATCGGCGGAGATGAGCGCTCGAACGTGCTCGAGCTCAGCTCTCAGCGCGTCCAGCTTCTGGCGTCGGCCGAACACGTCATCGCCTTCTCGTGCAACGCACTGCCACCCGACCACCTGCGGAGAGGGTGGCTGACCGGGTGCCTCGCTCCGCGATCGGAGCGATCTGAGGACCATTCAGCCCGGTACCCATCGAGCAACGGCGAACGAGGAACCCGATGACGATCGGGTCGGCGACGACTGGACGTGCGACGTCGCCCGCACTCACGTGATCGACGACCTGGGTGAGACGGATTCCCTCGACGTCGGAGTCGGTGGCAACCTCGCGCCGATGGGCGTCCGTCGCCCACAGTGCTGTGATCAGGTGCTCGGTGGTGCCGTCCGCGTGTACGCCCGCTGCGCCACCCGCCACCACGGCGAGTCGCCGACCGGCATCGAGCCCCACCTCACGAGAACAGTGAGCAGCAGCTGCGCCATCAGCGCTGACTGCCAGCATCTGCGCCCCCACCGGGCTCGGTACCACCACACTGGCGCTGCCCTGCCCGGGGTAGATCACGGTCCCGTCGCTCTGCGTCACCGCTGCGTCGGCCTCGCCCGCGGGTGGTGGACCGACGTTCGGACTCGATCCGTCCTCGCCCGCGACCACGACGCCGCGTGTCGGGTCGTTCGGCGCCTCGACCTCGGTCGCGATCTCGGGCCGCCGCGGGAGTCGAGGGCGAGGCAGGAGTCCCTCAGCCGGCCGGCGTTCCCAGGACCGGTGGTGCGGGCTCGGGTGGGGTCCAGCCCATCGCGGCACGGGACCCGCGCGTGATCGCGCTGGCCGGTGTCAGGCGCATGAGGCTGTTCCGCAGGGTCTGGCGCCAGCCGTCACCGAGGTGGGATCCGAAGCGGCCCGATGCGACCGAGGCCCGGGCCAGGGCGCGGCACCGGGGCCTCCGGGCGGCGTCGAAACCGTCCAGGGCGGGGGTCAGCCGCCCGCCTGTCGCGACGGGGGCGCCGACGAGGAGGCCCACGCAGAGGCCGTCCTCGAGCGCTGTCGCGGCTCCTTATCCCATCGTCGGGAGGGTGCCGTGGGCGGCGTCGCCGACCATGACGACCCGCCCGGTCGTGTAGCGCGGCAGCCCGCCCGGGAGGTGGTGCACGTCGTGCCGCAGGACCGCCTCGGGCGGCGTCACGGCCATCACCTCCTGCACCGGGCTCGCCCAGCCCGCGAACCGCTCCCTGGCCGCACCGAGTTCGTCGCCGATCACCGTGCGCTCGGGCATGGCGACGTACCCGTACCAGTACGTCTCGTCATCGGCGACGCGCACGGTGCCGAACTCCGCGTGCGGGCCCCAGTACTGCTGCAGCGCCGTGTATCCGGAGGCCCCGTGCGCGATGCCGCGCCAGCTCGAGTACCCGCTGTAGACCGGGTGGCTCGCCGGGAACAGCACCGCACGTACGGCGCTGCGCACGCCGTCGGCGCCGACGACGATGTCCGCCTCCCGTCCCTCGACGACGGCGGGTGCCCCCTCCGGCTCGCCCGGGTCCACGGTGGCCACGGGGGTGCCGGTGACGATCCCGACGCCGCACGCCAGGGCCCGTCGGTGCAGCGCGGCGTGCAGACGGCGGCGGTGCACCCCGATGAGCCCCACCGACCGGCGCATGACGGGGGTGTCCGGGAGGGTGAGGACCGGCCGGCCCGCCAGGTCCCGGATGCCGCCCGCCCAGGTCGGGTACCCGAGTGCGGCGACGTCGTCGTCCCCGAAGCCGAGCCCGCGGAACGCGGCCACGGCGTTGGGGGTCATCGCGAGGCCTGCCCCGACCTCACCGAGCTCCGGCGACCGCTCCAGGACCGTGACCTGCCACCCGGTCCGGGCAAGCGAGATGGCCGAGGCCAGACCTGCGACACCGGCCCCGACGACGACCGCAGCGTGTTCCATGCGCCCTCCCGAATACCACTACCTCCGTTGTAGTACTGATGTTGTCATACTGGGTGGTGATGCCCAGGAGGAACCCGGCCCGCCGCGCCGCGCTCGCCGACGCGGCGATCGGCCTGCTGGCCGCCGAGGGCATCCACGGCCTGACCCACCGCGCGGTCGAGGGTGCGGCCGGTCTGCCGACGGGAACAGCGGCGAACTACTTCAGCAGCCGGGAGGAGTTGCTGGTCGCTGCGGCCGAACGGGCGGTGTCCCTGCACCTGGCGGACGTGGAGCGGATCGACCGTGCGGTGGACGTCGGCTCGTCGTCCAACCCCCTGGCCGAGCTCATCACCGTCTCGCTCCAGGAAGCCGTCACCGCGTCACGCGAGCGCTACCTCGCGATCTTCGAGCTCCAGCTCGAGGCCCGGCGACGTCCCGTGCTCGCCGCCACGCTCGCACGCCTCGGCTCGGTGGCGAGCGCGATCACTGCTGACGAGCACCGCACGCTCGGGCTGAGCGTCCCGCCGGACGCGATCCCCACCCTCGTGACGCTCTACGGGGGAGTGCTGTTCACGCTCGTCACGGGACCTGGCGGCGTCGAGCGCGACGCCATCCGCCGGCTCGCCCACGCCATCGTCCGTGGCGCCGTCGACGCGCACCCTGGTGGACCGTGAACCCTCCGGCTGCCTCCAGCAGAGCAGCTCCGTCCTGACCAGCCACTCCCGCACCTCGACCACGTAGGCCCACCCCCGCCCGGTGCCCACGACCGAGCCGGTGGCCGGTCCTCGGTCCCCGACGCCTCTGCGGCGACGAGGGCGCTGCGGGGCAGGGTGGAGAGGGGGTGAGCCCATTGGTGGTCCTGGGCTCTGCGGTGCGTGGCCGGAAACCGGCCGAGGCGGGCGAGCGCCCCCGGTCTCGAACGGCCGTGCCCGCTGCGTGCCCTGGCTGCGGGCACGCAGCGGCTGTCGGCGGTGGCCAGGGGTCTCAGGACCCCGGTCCCGACCTGCGAAGCCCTCCGCTCAGCAGCAGGCGGCGGCCCGGGCCGCCGTCCCCGGGGTCTCCGCGGCGTCGGTCGCGCAACAGGTGCCGTCGCCGGCGACCTCGGACCGCCCGGTGCCGGTCGTCCCCTCCAGGTCGGGACGGGCGTCGGCCTTGACCGTGTAGACCTCCCAGGGCTCGCCGCCCGGGCCGGTCACCCACACCTTGTCCTGCACGGCGTAGCAGCAGGTCGTGTCGTCCTCCACCCGCGTCGCCAGGCCCTCCGCGGCCAGCCGGCCCGTGGCGGCGGTGACCTCGTCGGTGCTCGCCACCTCGACGCCGAGGTGGTCCATCCGCGTGGGCTCCCCGGCCGCGCCCTCCAGCAGGACGAGCTTGAGCGGCGGCTCGGCGACGGCGAAGTTGGCGTATCCCGGCCGGCGCTTGGCCGGGGCGGTGGCGAACAGGCGGGAGTAGAAGTCGACGGCGGCGTCGAGGTCGGCGACGCGCAGGGCCAGCTGGATCCGGGACACGGGGACTCCTCGGGACAGGGCATCGACGGTTGTCGATGTCTGCGGACACTCTGAGGTCAGACATAGACGTCTGTCAATGTCTTGGGCGGCGAAGCCGCACGCCGAAGCAACGCCGGGGTCATCGGCGGGCAACACGCCGTCGCCAGGCTCGCGGGGACGTCAGCACGGCCGGCCCCCGGGGGAGAAGCGTGACCCAGAGCGAGCTCGACGAGACGACCACCACGACCGGAAGGGGACCGTCACCCGGCGCCGCGACCCGCGAGACGCTCGAGGACTACACCCTCCGGTTCGCCCCGCGCAGCTACCGGCGCTGGTCGACCGGCGTCGTCGCGGTCTCGGCCCTGGGGGGCATCGCCTACCTCGCCGACTTCGCGATCGGCGCCAACATCGGCATCAGCTACGGGACGACGAACGCGCTGTGGGGCATCGCCGTCTTCGCCGTCGTCGTGATCCTGACCGGGTTCCCGCTGGCGTACTACGCCGCCCGGTACAACCTCGACCTCGACCTGATCACCCGCGGCAGCGGCTTCGGCTACTACGGCTCGGTCGTGACCAACGTCGTCTTCGCGACGTTCACCTTCATCTTCTTCGCCCTCGAGGGCTCGATCATGGCCCAGGGCCTCGAGCTCGGCCTCGGCGTCCCGCTGTGGCTGGGCTACGCGGTGAGCACGCTGGTGATCTTCCCGCTGGTCGTCTACGGCATGAAGGCGCTGTCCACGCTCCAGGTCTGGACGACGCCGCTGTGGCTGGTCCTCATGGTCGTCCCGTTCGCCTATCTGCTGATCAGCCACCCCGAGTCGGTGTCGGCGTTCTTCGCCTACCGCGGCGAGGACGGCGCCGGCACGCCCGACGTCGGCTCGGTGCTGCTGGCCGCCGGCGTGTGCCTGTCGCTGATCGCGCAGATCGCCGAGCAGATCGACTACCTGCGCTTCATGCCGCCCAAGACGTCGGAGAACAGCCGCCGCTGGTGGACGGCGGTGCTGCTGGCCGGGCCGGGCTGGGTGCTCTTCGGCGCGGTCAAGCAGGTGATCGGCCTGTTCCTCGCCGTCTGGCTGATCGCCAACGCCACCGACGGCGCGGCGGTGGCCAACCAGCCGGTGCACCAGTTCCTCGAGATCTACCGCGACCTCATGCCGGCCTGGCTGGCACTCACCCTGGCCGTCGTCCTGGTGGTGATCAGCCAGGTGAAGATCAACGTCACCAACGCCTACTCCGGCTCCCTGGCCTGGACCAACAGCTTCACCCGCGTGACCGGCCGCTACCCCGGCCGGCTGGTGTTCCTCGGCGTCAACCTGGCGATCGCGCTCGTGCTGATGGAGGCCGACATGTTCGACTTCCTCAACACGATCCTGGGCTTCTACGCCAACTGCGGCATCGCCTGGATCGTCGTCGTGGCCACCGACATCGCCGTCAACAAGTACCTGCTCGGACTCTCGCCGAAGCAACCCGAGTTCCGCCGCGGGATGCTCTACGCGGTCAACCCGGTCGGCTTCGTCTCGATGCTCGTGGCGGCCGGCGTCTCGATCGTCTGCTTCTTCGGCGGGCTGGGCGAGACGCTGCAGCCGTTCTCCCCGCTGGTCGCCATCGGCCTGGCGTTCGTGCTCCCGCCGCTGCTGGCCGTGGCCACCCGCGGTCGGTGGTACCTGCGCCGCGCCGACGACGGCATCGACCTGCCGCTGCTCGACGAGCACGGCAACCCCTCGGACGCGGTCCTGACCTGCCACGTCTGCCGGCAGGACTACGAGCGGCCCGACATGACCGCCTGCGTCACCCACGGCGCGCACGTCTGCTCGCTGTGCCTGTCCACCGACCGCGTCGGCGACCACGTGCTCCCCGCCCAGGCCTGACCCGGCCCGCCCCCCGCCCCCCCCCCCGGGGGGGGGGGCCCCCGGGGGGGGGGGGGGCGGGGGGGGGGGGCCCGGGGGGGGGGGGGGGGGGGGGGGGGGGGGGCGGGGCGGGCGCCCCCCCGCCCCTCGGGGAGGTCAGGACAGGAGGTCGTCGAGGTCGCCGTTCATGCAGTGGTCGACCACCGGCCGGACGGTCTCGAAGGTGCACTCCTTGGCGTTGCCCGGCGTGCAGGCGTCCCCGAGGACGTGGTTGGTGATCCGGTCGACGTCCTTGTCGTCGCCGCTGATCACGCTGGTCTGCTCGTAGAACTTGGTCGGGCCCCGGCCGAGCCGGTTCTTCGAGTAGCTGTCCTGGGTGACGTCGGTGAACTTCTCCGGGATGCCCACGTCGCGCAGCAGTCGGATGGAGGCGGCGAGCGCGGCGTCGGCGGCCTGGGGCGCGGTCATGCCGTGGGTGTCCACGCCCATGGCCTCGGCGATGTCGGCGAAGCGCTGGTACTGCGTGGGCATGTTGAACGCCCAGACGCGGGGGAGCGCGACCGCGTTGTTCAGCCCGTGGTGGGTGTCGTAGAAGGCGCTCACCGCGTGGCTGATCGAGTGGATGATCCCCAGGCCGCCGGAGTTGAAGGCCTGCGCGGCGATGTACTGGGCGTACATCATCCCCTGCCGGCCGCCGAGGTCCTGGCCGTTCCACACCGCCTGGCGCAGGTGCTGGGCGGTCAGCTTGATCGCGTACAGCGCGTTGCCCAGCGACGGCGGGAAGTCCAGGCGGGAGACGTAGGGCTCGCTGGCGTGCGCGAGCACGTCGAAGCCGCACTGCGCGGTGTAGTCGATCGGGCAGTCGTAGTAGAGGACCGGGTCGTCGATCGCCAGCGTGGCCAGGCAGTGGTCGTCGAAGGCCACGTACTTGTGCGGGTTGTCCGGGTCGGTCGTGGTGTCGGTGATGACGTAGGCCCAGGAGGTCTCCGAGCCGGTGCCGGCCGTCGTCGAGACGGCGATGTGCGGCGGGTTCTTCGGGTTCTCCGACTGGTTGAAGCCCTCGAACTCGTTGACGCTGCGGCCGTCGTGGGCCACCGAGATGCGCGCGCCCTTGCAGGCGTCGTGGCTGGAGCCGCCGCCGATGGAGACGAAGCTGTCGCACTGGTTCTCCTGGTACAGCGCGACGGCGTCCATGACGTTGTAGTCCTTGGGGTTGGACTCCACCTTGTCGTAGACCACGACCTCCAGGCCGTGGTAGCGCATCGACTCGGCGATCTTCTCCACGATGTTGGAGCCGCGCAGGCCCGACGTCATGATCAGCGTCTTCTTGAAGCCCAGCTTGAGCGCCTCGGGACCGATGATCTCGTGCGCGCCGGGGCCCATGAGCGCCCGCGGGAACGGGTGGAACTCCTTGATGGGGAAGGGCTTGAGGAGTTCTTCGACCTGCATGGTGGGGTCCTTCCGTCTGCCTGCGGAGCCGTCGGCGCGGACGGTATGAGCCGGGTTCCACCGGGCGGCAGGGGTCGGCGGGAGAACCGGCCGACCGGAGGTGCAGGTCGGACCGTCCGGCCAGGTGCACCTGCCCGATCGGCCAGGGGAAGGACCTCCTGCCCCCCACCGCTCGCACGCTCGCGGCGGGCCCCTGCAGGGAGGCCGCCCGTCCTCCCCACCCTTCGCAGGCTCGGGGCGGGACCCGGGACGGGGCCGCATGCCCCCCACCGCTCGCACGCTCGCGGCGGGCCCCTGCAGGGAGGCCGGACCCAGCGGCATGCTGCCGCGGTGAGCACTGTCGCGACCTACGACGTCGCTGCCGTCCGCGCCGACTTCCCGGCCCTGCGCGCCGGCGCCGCGCACTTCGACGGGCCGGGCGGCTCGCAGGTGCCGCGACAGGTCGCCGAGGCGGTGGCCGCCACGCTGACCGCGCCGATCGCCAACCGCGGCCGGGTCACCGCCGCCGAGCGCGCCGCCGACGACGTCGTCCTGGCCGCCCGCGCGGCGGTGGCCGACCTGGTCGCCGGCGACCCCGGCGGCGTGGTGTTCGGCCGCTCGATGACCGCGCTGACCTACGACCTCTCCCGCGCACTCGCCGCCGGCTGGGGCCCGGGCGACGAGGTCGTGGTCACCCGCCTCGACCACGACGCCAACGTGCGGCCCTGGGTGCAGGCCGCAGCGGCGCGCGGGGCCACCGTCCGCTGGGCCGACCTCGACCCCGACACCGGCGAGCTCACGTCCGGGGCCGTCGCCGCGGTGCTGTCCGACCGCACCCGGCTGGTCGCCGTCACGGGCGCCTCCAACCTGATCGGCACCCGCCCCGACGTCGCGGCGATCACCGCGCTCGCCCACGACGCCGGTGCGCTCACCCACGTCGACGGCGTGCACCTCACCGCGCACGCGGCCGTCGACGTCGCCGCCCTCGGCGCGGACCTCTACGCCTGCTCGCCGTACAAGTTCCTCGGCCCGCACCTGGGCTGCGCGGTCGCGGCGCCCGCGCTGCTGGAGACGCTGCACCCGGACAAGCTGCTGCCCTCCACCGACGCCGTCCCGGAGCGCTTCGAGCTGGGCACGCTGCCTACGAGCTGCTGGCCGGCACCACCGCGGCGGTGGAGTACCTGGCCGCGCTGGGCGGTGCCGACGGCGACCGGCGTGCCCGGCTGGTCGCCGGCATGGCCGCGCTGGAGGCGCACGAGGACCGGCTGCGGCAGCGGGTGGAGGACGCCGTCGCGGAGCTGCCCGGCGTCACGCTATGGTCGCGCGCCCGGCACCGGACGCCGACCCTCCTGCTCACGTGGGCCGACCGCCCCGCCGCCGAGGTGTCGCGCGCGCTCGCCGAGCGGGGCGTCAACGCCCCGGCCGGCAGCTTCTACGCGATCGAGGCGTCCCGCCGGCTGGGACTGGGCGACACCGGCGGGCTGCGCGTCGGGCTGGCGCCCTACACCGACGACTCCGACGTCGACCGGCTGCTCGACGGCCTGCGCGAGGCGTCGGCGTGAACCCGTCCGAGCCCCTGCGCGCACACCGCCAGGTGTGCACGCAGCGCGGATCCGGCGGCCCGGGGACCGCGTCGTGTGCACACGACGCGGACCTGCGGGGTCACGCCCGGCTGCGCAGGCCGGGGAAGCCCTCCGCGAGCTGGCCGAACGCCGTCCGCAGGGCGTCCGACAGCCCGGCGCGCTCGTCGCCGAGCCAGACCTCGAACGCCGTGGTGGCCGCCGCGCGGGTGGCGGTGGCGACCAGCCGGGGGAGCAGTGCCGCCGGGTCCTCGCCGCGGCGGCGGGCCACGTAGCCGGCCACCACGCGGTCGACGTCGGCGTAGCGCACCTGCGAGTGGGCCAGCAGCGCCGGCTCGGTGAGGATCAGCCGCATCCGCTGGCGCAGCACCGGCAGGTCGGCCGCGGCGTAGTCGTTGACCTCGACGTAGGCGCCGAAGACGGCGGGCAGTACCGGGACGTCGTCGCCGGCCGCGGCGAGCAGGCCGGCCAGCCGGGCCACGTGGCCGGCGAAGTCCCCCCACACGGCGTCGGCCTTGCTGCCCACGTGCCGGAAGAACGTGCGCCGGCTGGTGCCCGCGGCCGCGGCGATGTCGTCGATCGTCACCTGCTCGAAGCCCGCGGCGGTGAACAGCTCCAGGGCCGCCTGCTCGATCCGTGCCCGGGTCGCCGCGCGGACGCCGCCCACCGCCCGGGAGAGGATCCGGGCGGTGTCCGGGCCGGCCCCGGGACCGGCGGGGACGGGCGACGTGCTCACGTCCCCATCCTGGCCCCATCCGGTCGGACAGGTCGGGCCCGGCCGACCGGGCGGGTCGCGGTGACGCGCTTGCCGGTGGCACCCGGTGTCTCTAACGTCCTCGCCATCCCCCGCCCCGTGGAACCCGGAGGTCCGCATGCCCGAGACGCCCGCCCACACCGAGAGCCCGGCCGAGCCGACCGCCGCTGCCGAGGAGGTCCTGGTCGAGGAGTCCCTCGTCGAGGAGGTCTCCATCGACGGCATGTGCGGCGTCTACTGAGCCACCGGGTCCCGTGAACCCCGCTGCTCCGGCCGCGGACGTCTTCGACCCGGCCCTACCCTGGCGGCGGGCCCGGTCGGTCGCCCTGCGGCCGGAGCCGTTCGGGGCGCTCGTCTACCACTTCGGCAACCGGAAGCTCTCCTTCCTGAAGTCGAAGACGCTGGTCGCGGTCGTCGAGGCGCTGGCCGACCACCCCACCGCCGACGCGACCCTCGTGGCGTGCGGCGTCCCCGAGGCCCAGCGGCCGGCCTACGTCAAGGCGCTGGCCGACCTCGCCCGCTCGCAGATGATCGAAGGAAGGACCTCACTGCAGGGGTCCGCCACCCGCACGCTCGCGCCGGGCCCCGGCAGCGAGGCCGCAACGGCCGACACCTCTGGGGAGCTGCCCTCATGACCGCCGTCCTGCCGTCCCGTCCGGCCACGCCCGACCGCCCGGTGGGCGGCCGCCTGGTCGACCAGTTCGAGTACGGCCTCGACGCCCCGATCTGCCTGACCTGGGAGCTCACCTACGCCTGCAACCTGGCGTGCGTGCACTGCCTGTCCTCGTCCGGACGGCGCGACCCGCGGGAGCTGACCACCGCCGAGGCCGAGGGCGTCATCGACGAGCTGCAGCGGATGCAGGTGTTCTACGTCAACGTCGGCGGCGGCGAGCCCACCGTCCGCCCCGACTTCTGGCACCTGCTCGACTACGCCATCGGCCACGACGTCGGCGTCAAGTTCTCCACCAACGGCGTCAAGCTGGACCGCGCCCGGGCGCGGCAGCTGGCGGCCACCGACTACGTCGACGTGCAGATCTCCCTGGACGGCGCGACCGCCGAGGTCAACGACCGCGTCCGCGGCACCGGCTCGTTCGCCACCGCGGTGACGGCGCTGGAGAACCTGGCCGAGGCCGGGATGCAGGACTTCAAGGTGTCCGTCGTCGTGACGCGGGAGAACGTCGCCCAGCTAGACGAGTTCCGGGCGCTGACCGACCGCTACGGCGCCCAGCTGCGGATCACCCGGCTGCGCCCCTCGGGCCGCGGGGCCGACGTCTGGGACCAGCTGCACCCCACCCAGGCCCAGCAGCGCGAGCTGTACTCCTGGCTGCTGGCCAACGGCGACCGGGTGCTCACCGGCGACTCGTTCTTCCACCTGTCGGCCTACGGCGAGGCGCTGCCGGGCCTGAACCTCTGCGGCGCCGGCCGGGTGGTCTGCCTGATCGACCCGGTGGGCGACGTCTACGCCTGCCCGTTCGCCATCCACGAGCAGTTCCTCGCCGGCAACGTGCGCGGCGAGGGCGGGTTCCAGCGGGTCTGGCAGCAGTCGGACCTGTTCGCCGAGCTGCGCAGCCCGCAGACCGGCGGCGCCTGCACGAGGTGCGCGCACTTCGACGCCTGCCGGGGCGGCTGCATGGCGGCCAAGTTCTTCACCGGCCTGCCGCTGGACGGCCCCGACCCCGAGTGCGTCCAGGGCTACGGCGAGGCCGCGCTGGCGGGCCGGGAGGCCGACCTGGTCACCCCGAGGAGCCACCTCGACCACTCGCACACCGGACCGGTGCGCGGCCAGCCGACCTTGCTCGGCATGCCCGCCATCCCTGCTCGGCCCACACCCGCACCGCCCGCCCGGGCCTGCGACGAGTCGCCGCTGGCGGGCTTCGCGGGCTGATCCTCAGCGCGAGGCGACCAGCGCGGGTCCCTCGGGCAGCAGGGCGGGCGCGAGGTCGGCCAGCGTCATGGTGACGAGCAGGACGACGAGCACGGCAACGGTGAGCACCGGGCACCTCCGGGTCGTGGATGGACTTCCGCCAGGGCGTCCCCTCGTGCTCGGGGCCGCCCCGGTGGGAGCCACCTGAGCATCATCCGCGCAACTGGCCGCCGGCGGGACGGCGGCTGGGAGTCCCCTGGCAGGACCGACGGGCCGGACGGCGCCCTCCCCGGGCACGGTCCGGCCCGCTGTCGTCCCCGCACCTTGTGTCCCTGCACACCATCCGCATAGTTTGTGGCCGAGGTCACCGACTCGCGGAGGAGTGCACATGGGCAAGCTCGACGGGAAGGTGGCCCTGGTCACCGGGGCCGCGCGCGGTCAGGGGCGCAGTCACGCGCTGCGGCTGGCGCAGGAGGGCGCCGACGTCATCGCCGTCGACGGCTGCGCCGACGTCCCGACGGTCGGCTACCCCATGGCCACCGAGGAGAACCTGGCCGAGACCGTCCGCCAGGTGGAGGCCCTCGACCGGCGGGTGGTGTCCCGCGTGGCCGACGTCCGCGACACCGCCGCGCTCACGGCGGCCGTCGACGAGGGCGTGGCCGAGCTCGGCCGGCTCGACATCGTGCTGGCCAACGCCGGCATCGCCAGCTTCGCGCCGGTGGAGGACCTCGACGACGCGATGTGGGACGACATGATCGGCATCAACCTCACCGGCGTCTTCAAGACGGTGCGGGCCGCCGTCCCGCACCTGCGGGCGCACGGGCAGGGCGGCGCGATCGTGCTCACCAGCTCCACCGCGGGCATCAAGGGCCTGGGCAACCTGGCCCACTACGTCGCGGCCAAGCACGGCGTCGTCGGGCTGGTGAAGACCTTCGCCAACGAGCTCGCGCCGGACATGATCCGGGTCAACTCGGTGCACCCGACGGCGGTGAGCACCGACATGATCCACAACCGCAAGACCTACGGGAACTTCGTGCCGGACAAGCCCGAGGACGAGGTGACGCAGGACGACGTCGCGCCACTGTTCCAGGGGCTCAACGCGATGCCCGTCCCGTGGATCGAGTCCGCCGACGTCAGCAACGCCATCCTGTGGCTGGTCAGCGACGACGCCCGGTACGTCACCGGCGTCCAGCTGCCCGTCGACGCCGGGTCGGTGGTCAAGTAGTGGCCGGCCGGATGGCGGGGAAGGTCGTCTTCGTCACCGGCGCCGGTCGCGGGATGGGCCGCAGTCACGCGATCCGCCTGGCCCGCGAGGGCGCCGACGTCGTCGGCACGGACGTCTGCGGCCCGATCCCCAGCGCCACCGCCCCGGTCACGACGCCGCAGGACCTGGCCGACACGGTCGCGGCGGTCGAGGCGCTCGACCGGCGGATGGTGACCTTCCAGGCCGACGTCACCGACGAGGACGCGCTCACCGCCGGACTGGCCGACGGCGTCGCCCAGCTCGGCCGGCTCGACTGCGCGATCGCCAACGCCGGCATCGGCGTCCCGCCGCACGAGGTCGCCGACACCCCGGCGCAGGAGTGGCGGGACATGCTCGAGGTCAACCTCACCGGCGTCTTCCTCACCGCCAAGGCCGCCGTCCCGCACATCCGGGCCCACGGCGACGGCGGCTCCGTCCTGCTGGTCAGCTCCGCCCTCGGCCTGCGCGGCATGCCGAACGTCGCCTCCTACGTCGCCGCCAAGCACGGGGTCGTGGGGCTCATGCGCAGCCTGGCCCTGGAGCTCGCGCCCGAGCGGATCCGGGTCAACTCGATCCACCCGACCAACGTCGACACCCCGCTCATCCAGAACGAGAACGTGTACCGGCTCTTCCGGCCCGACCTCGAGCACCCCACCCGGGACGACGTCAGCGACGTCTTCCAGGACCTCAACCTGCTGCCCACCCCGTGGGTGCAGCCGGAGGACGTCAGCGAGGCGGTGCTCCACCTCGCCGCCGACGACTCCGGCCGCTGGGTCACCGGGACCACGCACCGGATCGACGCCGGCTGGATCACCAAGTAGCCCGACCGAGGAGGAACCGTGGCAGGACGCGTCGAGGGCAAGGTCGCCTTCATCACCGGTGCCGCCCGCAGCCAGGGCCGCAGCCACGCGCTGCGACTGGCGCAGGAGGGCGCCGACGTCATCGCCGTCGACATCTGCGCGCCGGTGGAGTCGATCTCCATGTACCCGCCGGCCACCGAGGAGGACCTGGCCGAGACGGTCCGGCAGGTCGAGGCGCTCGACCGGCGGATCGTCGCCACCAAGGCCGACGTCCGCGACCCGGCGGCGCTGCGCGCGGCGGTCGACGACGGCGTCGCCCAGCTCGGCCGCCTCGACGTCGTGCTGGCCAACGCCGGCGTCTTCGAGATCCAGCCGGCGCTGGAGCTGACCGACGACGCGTGGCGCGAGATGATCGACATCAACCTCACCGGCGTCTGGAACACCTGCAAGGCGGCCCTGCCGCACCTGGTCGAGGGCGGCCGCGGCGGCGCGATCGTCATCACCAGCTCGACCGCCGGGCTCAAGGGGACGCCGAACACCATCCACTACACGGCGGCCAAGCACGGCGTCGTCGGGGTCATGCGGACGCTGGCCAACGAGTTCGCCGCCCACTCGATCCGGGTCAACAGCGTGCACCCGACCGGGGTGGACACCGCGATGATCCAGAACCGGAAGACCTGGGGCCTGTTCCTGCCCGACGACCCCGAGCCGACGCGGGAGAAGGCCGAGCCGGTGTTCGCCGGCACCAACGCGCTGCCGGTGCCGTGGGTCGACCCGGTGGACATCTCCAACGCGATCCTGTTCCTCGTCTCCGACGAGGCGCGCTACGTCACGGGCGTGACGTTGCCGGTGGACGCCGGCTACACCATCCGCTGAGGGTCAGGACCCCGCTGCCGGGTCCCACCGCTCGCGAGCTCGCGGAGGGGGCAGCGGGGTCCTCTCGTCAAGGGAGGTCGACCTTCGCGTGGTCGCCGGTGTCGGGCTGCGAGCCCGTCGCCTTGGCCTTGACGAAGCTGAACGCGGTGGCCAGCCGGTTGCCCGGGCTGTCCCAGTACTCGGCGGAGTCGCCGTCCACCTTCACGAGCACCACGGACGGGTCCTCGGGGCCCTGCGGCAGCCACGCCTCGACGCCGCTGTTCCACAGCTCCTTCTTCTTCGCGACGTCGTCGACGACCAGGGCGTGCCCCGTCAGGGACACCCAGTTGCCGCCGCTGCCGACGCCCACGTTGACCTGCGGCGAGGTGGTGATGTGGGTCAGCCAGGGCGCGTCCTGCTGGGCGAAGAACCACAGGTCGCCGTCGAACTCGACCTCCTGCAGCGACATCGGCCGGCTGGTCAGCTTGCCCTCGGGCGTCGTCGTGGTGAGGAAGCCGAACTTCTCGCCCCTGAGGAGCTCGGCGACCTTGCGGGTGGACTCGGTGTCAGCGGTCATGTCCCTCCCGTTCCCCGCCGTGGCCTCCTGACACGGGCAACGGCGCGTGTCCGAGGGCACGACCGCCGGCGGAATGCGCGGCGCCCCCTCCGACTTCGCCCCGGAGTGACCACCACCCAGGAACGGCCGGCCGCGGCCCCACCCGTCCGCGACCGGCCGGGGACGGCGCGCACCGCGCTGACCCTCGGGGCGTTCGTGGCGCTGGGCCCGCTGACCGTGGACATGTACCTGCCCGCGCTGCCGACGATCGCCGAGGACCTGGGGACCAGCCCGGCGACGGTCCAGCTCACGCTCACCGGCACGCTCGTCGGGCTGGCGCTGGGTCAGCTGGTCCTCGGCCCGCTGTCGGACGCGTTCGGCCGGCGCCGTCCCCTGCTGGCCGGGACGGCGCTGCACGTCGTCGCCTCGCTGCTGGTCCTGGTGGCACCCGACATCACCGTCCTCGGCCTGCTGCGCTTCCTGCAGGGCGTCGGGACGGCGGCCGGTGCGGTCATCGCGCTCGCCGTCGTGCGCGACCTGTTCGAGGGCCGTGCCGCGGCGACCATGCTGTCGCGGCTGTTCCTCGTCCTCGGCGCGGCGCCGGTGCTCGCGCCCACCGTCGGCGGGGAGGTGCTGCGCATCACCTCGTGGCGCGGGGTCTTCCTCCTGCTCGGGGTCTACGGGCTCCTGCTGCTCGTGGTCGGCGCGCTGGCCGTGCGCGAGACGCTGCCGCCGGAGCGACGGCGCAGCCCCGGTCTCGCCGGCACGCTGCGCGGCTACCGGCTGCTGTTCCGCGACCGCACCTACGTCGGGCTGGTGCTGGTCGCCGGCCTGACGATGGCCGGGCTGTTCAGCTACGTCTCGGGCTCGTCGTTCGTCTTCCAGGACCAGTTCGGCCTCGACGAGCAGCAGTTCGGCCTGCTCTTCGGTGCCGGCGCGGTCTGGCTGATCGCCGCGACCCAGCTCAACCCGGTCCTGCTGCGCTGGTTCTCCCCGGCCCAGGTCCTGGTGGCCGGCACGGTCGTCGGCGCCCTGGCCGGCGCGGTGCTGCTGGTCCTCGCGGGCACCGGCACCGGCGGGCTGTGGGCGGTCGTCCTCCCGCTGTGGGTGGTGCTCTTCGGCTCCGGGCTCGCGCTGCCCAACGCGCCCGCACTGGCCCTGTCCCGCCACGGCGAGGCGGCCGGCACCGCGGCGGCGCTGCTCGGCGCGGTGCAGTTCGGCGTCGGCGCGGTCGTGGCCCCGCTGGTCGGCGTCCTCGGCAACGACGCGGTCGCGATGGGTGTCGTCGTCATGGGGGCGCTGGTCACCGCGATCGCCGTCCTGGTGGTCGTCGTCCGCCCGTGGCAGCTGCCCGACGAGGTGTCCGTCCCCGCCTAGGCTGACCTGCGTGCCCGACCTGGCCGGGGCCGTGTGGCCGGAGCTGCCCGAGCGGCCGCTGCTGGTGCTCCCGCTCGGCTCGGTCGAACAGCACGGCCACCACCTGCCGCTGGCCACCGACACCGTCGTCGCGGCGGCGGTGACGCGCGCGGCCGACCTCGGGGACGCCCTGCTCGCCCCCGCGCTGGCCTACGGCGCCAGCGGTGAGCACGAGGGCTTCCCCGGCACCGTCTCGATCGGCACGGAGGCGCTGACCGCCGTGCTCGTCGAGTACGGCCGATCGGCCTGCCGCTGGGCCGGCCGGCTGCTCGTGGTCAACGGCCACGGGGGCAACCTCGACGCCCTGTGCCGCGCCGTCCCGCTGCTGCGCGAGGAGGGCCGCGACGCCGCCTGGTTCCCGTGCGGCGTCCCCGGCGGCGACGCGCACGCCGGGCGCGCCGAGACCTCGCTGCTGTTGCACGTGGAACCACGGGCGGTGCGGACCGACCGGTCCGTCCCGGGCGCGACCGCGCCGATCGGCGAGCTGCTGCCCCGGCTGCGCGCCGAGGGTGTGCGCGGGGTCAGCCCGACCGGCGTCCTCGGCGACCCGGCCGGCGCCTCGGCGCAGGAGGGCGCCCGCTCCCTCGCCGGCCTCGCCGCCCGGCTGGCGGCGGCCGTCGCGCGCTGGGACGTCGACGCGACCGGGCGGCTACGCTGAGCGGTCAGCGGAAGTGGGTGCGCGGCCGCTCGCGGCGGACGCCGTCGACGAACACGTCGACCTCCTCGTCGTAGAAGGCCACCAGCCCGGCGATCGGCGCCATCTCACGGGTCGGGAAGTCGTAGGACCAGGCGACGTCCTCGACGGCCGCGCCGCCCACGCGCGCCGACCAGTAGCCGCTGGTGCGGCCCTTGTAGGGGCACTGGGTGGCCGTGGCGCTGGGCGCCAGGTGCTCCCAGCGGACGTCGGTGCGCGGCAGGTAGAACCGCGTCGGCAGGCCGGTCTCGAACACCAGCACCGGCGAGGCCGACTCGGCCAGGACGACGCCGTCGCGCTCGACGCGGACCCGCCGCGAGCTGCGCAGCGCGTCGACCCGCGCGTACGGGTTGCGCGGGTGGACGAAGACCTCCTCGTCCTCCTCGAACCAGGCGTCCAGCGCCGCCCAGTCGAACCGGACGGTCCCGGCCAGCTCCGGGATCCGGTCGCCGGTGTGCACCAGCGCCGCGCCGGGCCGCTCGGCCCCGCCGGCACGCAGCCCGTGCCGCGTCGCGGTGCCCAGGTCGTGCTGCACGACGGCGTCCTCGTCGACCAGGACCCCGGGCGTGACGTCGGCCAGCGGGATCGCGTACTGGGGATAGGGCGGCCACTCCCACACGTACCGCGCCCGGCAGGTGTCCAGGACGACGGTGCCGCCGAGCACGGCGCGCACCCGCCGCGGCACCGGCGCGACGTGCCCGGTGGGGACGATCGGTTCGGGGTGCTCCTGCACGGGCCCTCCTGACCTCGGGGCACCAGGATGACGGTGGGGGCAAGGACACCGTCAGCGAAGGAGACGCCATGGCGCACCAGCCGGTCGTGGACCCGGGCGCCGGGAGCCCGGTGGCACCCGGCCGGGGCGCCGTCGAGACCAACGGGATCAACGTCATCGCCGAGGAGGAGCGCCGGGGCCGGCCGCGGCAGCTGTTCTGGCCGTGGTTCGGCGCCAACGTCAGCGTCCTCGGCCTGGCCTACGGCTCGTTCCTGCTCGGCTTCGGCATATCCGCCGCGCAGGCGCTGGTGGCCGGCGTCGTGGGGATCGTCGTGTCGTTCCTGCTCTGCGGGCTGGTGTCCATCGCCGGCAAGCGCGGCTCGGCGCCGACGCTGGTGCTGAGCCGGGCCGCGTTCGGCGTCACCGGCAACCGGGTGCCCGCGGTGCTGTCGTGGGTCTACACCGTCGGCTGGGAGACCGTCCTGGTCTCGCTGGCCACCCTGGCGACGGCGACGGTGTTCACCCAGCTCGGCTGGGGCGGCGGGACGGCGACGCAGGTGGTGGCGCTCCTGGTGGTCGCCGCGCTCGTCGTGGTCGGCGGCGTCCTCGGCTTCGACGCGATCATGCGCATGCAGACGGTCATCACCGTGGTCGGCGGCGTGCTCACCGTCGTCTACGTCGTCCTGGTGGCCGGCCGGGTCGACTGGTCGGCGGTCACCGCGACGCGGAGCGGGTCGACGGCGGCGTTCGTCGGCGCGCTGGTCCTCGCCATGACCGGCTACGGCTTCGGCTGGGTCAACGCCGCGGCCGACTACTCCCGCTACCTGCCGCGGACGGCGTCGACCCCGGGTGTCGTCGGCTGGACGACGTTCGGCGGCGCGCTGGCCCCGGTGGTCCTGCTCGCCGCCGGCCTGCTGCTGGCCGCGTCGGACCCGGAGCTGTCGGGGGCCATCGGCGCCGACCCGATCGGGGCGCTGGGGGCGATCCTGCCGACCTGGTTCCTCGTGCCCTTCGTCGTCGTCGCGGTGCTCGGCCTGGTCGGCGGGGCGCTGCTGGACATCTACTCGTCGGGGCTCTCGCTGCTGGCCGCGGGCCTGCGGGTGCCCCGCCCGGTGGCGGCGGGCATCGACGGCGCGCTCATGGTGCTGGGCGCCGTCTGGGTGGTGTTCCTGGCCGGGAGCGACTTCTTCATCCAGTTCCAGGGCTTCCTCATCACCCTGGGCGTGCCGATCGCCGCCTGGTGCGGGGTCTTCCTGGGCGACCTCGCGCTGCGCCGCCGCGCCTACGCCGAGCCCGACCTCTACGACCCGCGCGGCCGCTACGGCGCCGTCCCGCCGGCGCCGCTGCTGCTCCTGGCCGGCGGCACCGTCCTCGGCTGGGGCCTGGTGACCAACGGCCTGGCCGGCTGGCTGGACTGGCAGGGCTACCTGCTCGGCCCGCTGGGGCTCGGCGGTCGTGAGGGCGACTGGGCCTTCGCCAACCTCGGCGTCCTGGCCGCCTTCCTGGTGGGGCTGCTCGGCACGCTCGCGCTGCGCCGGTCCGCCGTGCGGACGCAGGAGGCCGCCCCGCCGGCAGCGGGACGGCCTCCGGCCGGGCGGGTCTAGCGGATCAGGGCTGCAGCGTCTCGGCGAACAGCGGCACCGCGTTCTCCAGGGCGTACCCGGTCCCGAGCACCGAGCCGCTGGAGAAGGCGCTGACCAGCGTCTCGTCCTCCAGGACGAGAGCGTTGCCGGCCTGCACCGAGCCCAGCGTCTGCCACAGCGGGTTGCCGGTGATCTGCGCCGGGTCGACGAAGATCGGGAAGACGACGGTCAGCGGCGCGTCCAGCAGCGTGACCTGCTCGTCGGAGACCGGGACGAAGAAGCCCTCGCCGGCGAGGTCCTGGATCGCCGGCTCGTTCGTGAAGCCCAGTGCCTCCATGAAGTCGACGCGGGTGTCGCCGCGGACGTAGGCGCCGAAGCCCTCCGACGTGTAGGCGCCGACGGCGACCTCGGTCCCGTCGAAGGCGGGGTTGGCCTCGGCCGCGTCGGTGAACCGCTGCTCCAGGTCGCTCTGCAGCTGCTCGGCCTCGTCGGCGCGGCCCAGGGCCTGCCCGACCAGGTCCAGCTGCTGCTGCCAGGTGGTCTGGTACTGCGTGACGCCCTCCGGCGCGCCGACCGTCGGGGCGATCTGGCTGAGCCGGTCGTAGCGCTCCTGCGTCCCGTCGGAGCGGGTGTCGAGGATCAGGTCGGGCTCCAGCGCCGCGACCGCCTCGAGGCTCGGCTCCAGCGTCTCGATGATCTCCGGCGCCTCGTCGTAGAGCCCCTCGGCCCACGGGCCCACGCCCCGGCCGCCGAAGCCCAGCCAATCACTGGCGCCCACCGGCTGGACGCCCAGCGCCAGGGCGGTCTCGGCGTCGGACCAGCCCAGCGCCACCACGCGCTGCGGCTCCTCGGCGATCTCGACGTCGCCGAACGCGGTGCTCACGGTCACGGGGAACGTGCCGTCCCCGCCACCCGCGGACGACGCGGAGCCCTCGCTCGACCCACCGCCGTCGGAGCCGCACGCGGCCAGCGTCCCGGCGGTGGTCAGGGCGGCCGCGAGCAGGGCGGCGCGGCGGGTCAGGGGTCGGGGCATCGCGGATCTCCTCGTCGTCCAGGGAAGGCAAGCCTAACCTGACTACGGGGATGTCCCGCGCGCCCCGGGGTCCTGCTGGATAGCCTCCGGCCGTGACCGATCCCGTCGGCCGGCTGGTCGTCGTCGACCTCCAGCAGGTGTTCGGCGACCCCGGATCGCCCTGGGCGGCGCCCCGGTTCGAGGAGGTCCGGCCCCGGATCCGCGAACTGGTGGCCGCCTTCGGGGAGCGCGTCGTCTTCACCCGCTTCGTCGCCCCGCGCGAGCCGGCCGGCGCCTGGGTGGACTACTACCGGCAGTGGCCCTTCGCCCTCCAGCCGCCCGACGCGCCGCTGTACGCGCTCGTCGAGGACCCCGGCGCCGCTCCGGTGCTGGACGCGTCCACCTTCGGCAAGTGGGGGCCGGAGCTGGCCGCGCTGGTCGGCGGCGGCCCGCTGACCGTGGCCGGGGTGGCCACCGACTGCTGCGTCGTCTCGACCGTGCTGCCGGCCGCCGACGCCGGCGTGGCGGTGCGCGTGGTCACCGACGCCTGCGCCGGCTCCACCGACGACGACCACCGCCGCGCCCTGGACCTCATGGGCCTGTACGCGCCGCTGGTCGAGCTCACCACGACCGCGGACGTGCTGGCGGGGTGAGCCGGGCCGCCACCCCGGGCCCGGCGGTCCCGCCGCCGCCGGACGCGCGGCTGCCCGACGGCTACGCCGTGCGTCTCGACCCGCGCACCCGCCGGACGGAGGACGGCGCGGCGCTGCTCGGCGGCTCCCCCCTGCGTCTGCTCCGCCTGGCGCCGCGGGCGCGGGACCTGCTCGCCGGCGACCGGCTGACCGTCACCGACGCGGCGACCGCGGCACTGGCGGCGCGGCTGCTCGACGCCGCGGCCGCCGTCCCCGAGCCGGCCGGACCCGCACCCGGACCGGACGACGTCACCGTCGTCGTCCCGGTGCGCGACCGGACCGCCGGCGTCGCCCGGCTGCTGGCCGCGCTCCGCGCCGACCCGGCCACCGCCGGCGTGCGGGTGCTCGTGGTCGACGACGGCTCGGCCGACCCCACCGCCCTGGCCGCGGTCGCCGCGGCCGGCGGCGCGGAGGTGCTGCGGCACGAGCGGTCGGCGGGGCCGGCGGCCGCGCGCAACGCCGGCCTGCGCGCCGCGACGACCGAGGTGGTGGCCCTCCTCGACTCCGACTGCGTGCCGGTGGCCGGCTGGCTGGGGACGCTGCTCCCACACCTCGCCGACCCCCGGCTGGCCGTCGTCGCCCCGCGGGTCACCGCCCTGCCGGCGGGCGACCCGGGCTGGGTGACGCCCTACGAGACGGCGGTCAGCGCGCTGGACATGGGCCCGTCCCCGGCGCCGGTCGCGCCGCTGAGCGGCCTCTCCTACGTCCCGAGTGCCGCGCTGCTGGCCCGGCGGGCGGCGCTGGGGGAGGGCTTCGACGCCGGCATGCGGGTGGCCGAGGACGTCGACCTGGTGTGGCGGCTGGCCGCGGCCGGCTGGCGGGTGCGCTACGACCCGGCCGCGCACGTGGCGCACGACCACCCGTCGTCCACCGCCGCCTGGCTGCGCCGCCGGGCGCTGTACGGCACCGGCGCCGCGCCGCTGGCCGCCCGGCACGGCGACGCCGTCGC
>NZ_JBFNXQ010000077.1:0-22827 GCF_041018925.1 Geodermatophilus maliterrae | reverse complement strand
GTCTCCGGCCTGTTCGCCCTGTGGTCGGCGGGGGCGGGGCGGGCAGCGACCGGCCGGCCCGCACGTCCTCGACGGCGGCGTGCAGCGCGGCCCCGTCGGGGAGCCGGCCGGCGGGGTCCTTGACCAGCGCCCGCGCCACCAGGTCGCGCACCGGCTCCGGCACGTCGGCGGGCAGAGGGTCGGGCTCCTCGCGCAGCTGCCGCAGCGCGATCTGCACCGGGTGGTCGCCGTCGAAGGCCCGCCGGCCGGCCAGGCACTCCCAGGCGACCATCCCGAGCGCGTAGACGTCGCTGGGGGGCCCGGCCTTGCCGCCGCCGGCCTGCTCGGGCGAGAGGTAGCTGGCGGTGCCCACCACCTGCCCGGTGCGGGTCAGCGGCGCGCTCGCCGCCGACCAGGCGATGCCGAAGTCGGTGATCTTGACGACGCCGTCCCGGCCGACCAGGACGTTGCCCGGCTTGACGTCGCGGTGCACCACCCCGGCCGCGTGCGCGGCGGCCAGCGCCGCCGCGGTCTGCCCCACGACGTCGAGCACCTGCTCCGGCGGCAGCCGGCCCTCGCGGTCGAGCAGTGCCGACAGCGGCTCGCCGTCGACCAGCTCCATCACCAGGTAGGCGCACGGCTCGCCGTCCTCGCTGACGACCTCCCCGTAGTCGTACACCGCGGCGATGTTGCGGTGCAGCAGCCGGCCGGTGAGCTGGGCCTCGGTGCGGAAGCGGGTGCGGAAGGTCTGGTCGCCGGTGTACTCGCTGCGCAGCACCTTGACCGCGACCGGTCTGTCGAGCAGCGCGTCACGGCCGCGCCAGACCTGGCCCATCCCGCCGGTGGCGATCAGGCCGGTCAGCTCGTAGCGGCCGGCCAAGACGCGGCGTACCGGGCTCGCTGCCATCCCCACCTCCCGTGCACGGCGGCTCCTCAGCCTCCCACCACGAGGCCGTCCCCGTCGGGCGGACACCCGCGCGGATGTCGACGGATACCGGATCAGCGGACCGCGGACCCGTCCGCGGGCGGCCAGGCGTTGCTCGGCGGCGGGCCCGCCGGCGAGGACGGGGACGCCGGGCTCGTCGTGGTCGGGCTACCGGACGACGGCGAGGACGACGACGGGCTCGACGTCGGCGACGACGACGGGCTCGACGTCGCCGGCGCGGTGGTCGTCGGGCCGGCCGACGTCGTCGTGCCCTCGGTCGGGGCCGGCGTCGTCGTGGGCGCCGCCGGGGCCGGCGTGGCCGCGGCGGTGTCCGGCGCCGGCGGGGTGGGCTCGGCGACCTGCTCGGGCACCGCGCCGCCGGTGACCGGGGAGACCGCGCCCTCACCGGCCTGGTCGTCGTCGCCGTCCCAGCCGCCGAAGCCGCGGGTGGGCGGGGCGACGGCGAAGGTGACGACGACGTCGTCGCCCGGCTGGAGGCGCCCGGTGGGCGAGACGTCGAGCACCAGGTCCGGGGCGGAGTCGCCGGTGACCTGCTCGCGGCGCTCGACGGCCAGGCCCAGCGCGGACAGCTGCGTGGCGACGTCGTCGACCGGCCGGCCGACGTAGTCGCCGATGACGAGGTCGATCGTCTCGTCCTCACCGTCCTGGGTCTGGGCGGCGACGACGGTGGGCGCGTCCGGGGCGTCGGAGACGGCGGTGAAGACGGCGCCGGCCAGCCCGGCACCGAGCAGCAGCGCCACCAGTGGCACGAGGACCGCCGAGGCCCGCCGCCGCGGCGACGGGGGGCTGATCCGGTGGCTCGGCGGACCGGCGGCGGACGACCCGGGGACGCCGTCCGGGAGCGGGGCGGCCTGGGTGGCCGGGCCGGGATCGGTGAGCGGCACCGCCGCGACCGCGGGGACGGCGGGCCACGGCTCGGCGGGCAGCCGGCCGGCGCGGGCGTCCTCGACGGCGGCGACGAACGCCGCGCCGTCGGGCATGCGGGCGGCCGGGTCCTTGGACAGCGCGCGGCGGATGAGCGTGCGGACGCCGCCGGGCAGGTCGTCGGACAGCGGCTCGGGGTCGGAGCGCAGCTGCTTGAGGGCGATGGTGACCGCGTTGTCGCCGTCGAAGGCGGGGTGGCCGGAGAGGCACTCGTACCCGACCAGGCCGAGCGCGTAGACGTCGCTGGCCGGCGTGGCCAGGTGGCCCTCGGCCTGCTCTGGGGAGATGTACTGCGGCGTGCCGATGACCTGGCCGGTGCGGGTGAGCGGCACGCTGCCGGCCGACCAGGCGATGCCGAAGTCGGTGATCTTCACGCTGCCGTCGGGCCGGACCAGGATGTTGCCGGGCTTGACGTCGCGGTGCACCAGACCCGCGCGGTGGGCCTCGGCGAGGGCGGCGGCGGTCTGGCCCAGCACGGAGAGCGTGGTGGAGGTGTCCAGCCGCCCCTCGGCGCGCAGCAGCGCCGACAGCGGCTGGCCCTCGACCAGCTCCATGACGAGGTAGGCGAGCTGCTCGCCGGTGTCGGCAGCCTCGGTCTCGCCGTAGTCGAAGACGGCGGCGATGTTGGGGTGGCTCAGTGCGGCGGCGTGCTGGGCCTCGGCGCGGAAGCGGGCGAGGAAGGTGGGGTCGCCGGTGTACTCGCTGCGCAGCACCTTGACGGCGACCGGGCGGTGCAGCAGCAGGTCGGTGGCGCGCCAGACCTGGCCCATGCCCCCCGAGGCGATGAGCTCGGAGAGCTCGTAGCGGTCACCGAGCATCCGGCGACCCGGTTCCACCACGGGAGCACTCCATTCCCAGCCGGTCGTCGACCGGCGCCGTCCACCCCGGCGGCGCCCACCCCTCCGCCGGGGTGCCCGCGCCGTCCGAGACCACACATCATCCCAGCCGTCCCACCCGATCAGGTACGCCCCACGTGTCACGGCTCGGCATCGACACGCCGACACGCCGGAGGACGGCAGGCGACACGGTGGGGAGTGGTCGACGTCACACGGTCCCGGGCCCGCCATGATCAGGTGACCCGATCGTCGCGTGTCCTCCCCGACCGTGGGCGGTGAGGGGGGACGCGCTGCGGTGCGGTAGGACGGCGGTGTCCGACCGGACGACGGCCGACGACGAGACACCAGGAGGGGCGACGATGCCCGAGACCGTGACCCGGGAGGACGCCGACGGCGTCGCGACCGTCACGCTGCAGCAGCCGGGGCTCACGCGGGCGATGCGGCGGGAGCTGCTCGACGTCGTGCGCGGGCTCGCCGACGACGAGTCGGTGCGCGCGGTGCTGCTGACCGGCACCGGGCGGGCGTTCTGCGTGGGGCAGGACCTCGCCGAGCACGTCGAGTCCCTGCGCGGTGACGCCGCCACCTCGCTGTCGGTGGTCGAGGACGAGTACAACCCGCTGGTCCTGGCCCTGGCGGGGCTGCGGGTGCCGGTGGTCGTCGGGATCAACGGCGCCTGCGCCGGCGCCGGGCTCGGGCTGGCGATGGCCGCCGACCTGCGGGTGGCCGCCGCGGGGGCGAAGTTCACGACGGCGTTCACCGGCATCGGGCTGTCCAGCGACTCCGCGCTGGCCGCCCGACTGGTGCACAGCGTGGGCGTCGGCCGGGCCACCGAGCTGCTCCTGCTGCCGGACCCGTTCCCGGCGGAGAGCGCGCTGCAGTGGGGCCTGGTGCACCGGGTCGTCGACCCGGCAGAGGTGGGAGGAGAGGCGCGGGCGCTGGCCGAGCGGCTGGCCGGCGGACCGACCGCGGCCTACCGCGCGGTGAAGACGGTGCTGGCGACCGCGCCCACCGACACCCTGGAGGACACGCTCGCCCTCGAGGCGCGGCTGCAGACGCAGCTCGGGCAGACCGCCGACCACAGCGAGGCGGTGGAGGCGTTCCTGGCCAAGCGGCCCCCGCAGTTCACCGGCAGCTGACGGCCCCCCTGCAGGGTCCCGCCGCGAGCCTGCGAGCGGTGGGGGCAAGGGGGTCCTCCTGCCCGCGGCAGGAGGGCCGGTGGTGGAGCAGGCGCCGGGGGTTCAGCGGGCGCCGGCGGCCAGGACGGTGCACGGGACGCAGACGTCGCGGGCCGGTGTCGGCCACTGCTCGCCGACGGCGACGCGGGCCAGGGTGCCGCACAGGGTGAGCTCGCAGGCGCCGTCGACCTCGGCGGTCGGGCGGTGCAGCTCGACGGCGTGCCAGAGGGCGGCCGTCGGGCCGTGGGCGCGGCTGCGGGCCGCGGCGAAGACGGTCGGGGCGGCGGTCGGGCCGGCGCCGGACGGGGCAGCGGCGGTCGGGGCGGCGGCGGACGGGGCGGCGGCGGACGGGGCAGCGGTGCGGGGGGCCATGCAGGGAGGGTCGGCACCGCGACGGGGTCGCGGGAGGGGCGGCAGCCCGGAGTCACCCGCCCGGGTGAGGCGGCGGTCCCCCGTCCGCGGCGGGAGGATCCGGTCCATGGAGCTCACGAAGCACGGGCACGCCTGCGTGGTGGTCAGCGACGGCGACCGGCGGCTGGTCGTCGACCCGGGGGCCTTCACCGACCCGGCGGTCCTCGAGGGCGCGAGCGCGGTCCTGGTGACCCACGAGCACGCCGACCACGTGGTCCCCGACCGGCTGCGCGCGGCGCTGGAGGCCGACCCGGCGCTGGAGGTGTGGACGAACCCGTCCGTCGCGGCGCAGTTCGAGGGGCTGGGCCCGCGGGTGCACGCGGTCGGCGACGGCGACGCGGTGACCGCCGCGGGGTTCGAGGTGCAGGTGCACGGCGAGTGGCACGCGGTGATCCACCCGGACCTGCCGCGGGTGCGCAACGTCGGCTTCCTGGTCGAGGGCCAGGTGTTCCACCCGGGCGACGCGTTCACCGTGCCCGGCACGCCGGTGCCGACGCTACTGCTGCCGCTGCACGCGCCGTGGTCCAAGGTCGCCGAGCTCATCGACTACGTGCGGGCGGTCGACGCCGACCAGGCCTACGCCGTGCACGACGGACTGCTCAACGACGTGGGGCTGGGCCTGGTGGGCGGGCTCCTCGGTGAGCGCGGCCCCGGCACGCCCACCCCGTTCAGCCGGCTGGCCCCGGGGGAGTCGGTCGACCTCTGAGGCCGGCCGGCTCCCCCGCGGGATCAGCGCCGGACGGCGCGGTTGTTGCGGCCCGTGATGCCCTCGGCGACGCCGATGAGCAGAACGGCGGCCACCACCGCGAGCACGAAGCCCAGGACGTTGAGCTCCCAGATGCTGCCGGTGCCGAAGAACTGGGCGATGAGCCCGCCGATGAGCGAGCCGACCACGCCGAGGGCGAGGGTGGCGAAGATCCCGAGGTGCTGCTTGCCCGGGACGATGAGGCGGGCCAGGGCTCCGATGACGAGTCCTGCGACGAGGAAACCGATCACGACGTGTCCTCCAGGGACGACGGTGGCGCCCGGCCGGTCGCCGGGCGCGTCTGACCAGCCTGTACCCCCCGACTCCATCCCTGACGCGTGGTGTGACCCGGTCGAGGGAGGCTCGGCGCGCCGTGTCAGTCCGACGCGACCTGGTCGACATGTGCAGGGAGCTTGGCCAGCTCGTCGTCGACGGTGCGCTGGACCATGCGCTGCAGGGCCGAGCGGGAGAGCCGGTCGGCCAGCCGTACCCGGCGCGGCCGGTGGGTGAGCGTGACGGTGACCCGCGTGCTGCCGGCGTCGGCGTCGGCGAGCTCGATCCGCGTCGTCCAGGTCTCGGGCGTGAGCTCCAGGCGGGTGGCGACCACCCGCTCGGGCTCCCACTCGACGATCTCGCCGCGCGGCGCACCGGCGCGCGGCGTCTCCCCCTCGGCGAGCTGCCCGGGCACGCAGACGAAGGTGGCGCCGGGGCCGGCCCTCTCGCCGTCGACGACGTAGGAGACGTCGCAGACCGCGCAGTAGGGCTCGAGCACGGCCAGCGCCCGCCACACGCGGCTGCGCGGGGCGGCCACCTCCCGACTGCCGCTGGCCGTGGTCACGCGCCCGACGGTAGTCGCCGGGAGATCACCGCACGGCGGCGCCGCCGGCCCGGCCGACCCGGTCGGCCGGGCCCGGGCAGCAGGTCGGTGAGCACCCCGAGGGCGATGGCCGTCGTGCGGAGGGTGCTCGACCCGGAGCGCGGGCTCCCGGCGCTCAGCGTCCGGTGACCGAGACCTCGAACTCGACCTGGCTGACGTCGGGGCGCAGCCGGGAGAAGCTGTGCACCAGCGGGTGACCGGCGCTGTCGCGCACCGTGGTGCGGACGACGAGCAGCGGCGAGCCGGCGGCGATCCGGAGCAGGTCGGCCTCGTCGGCGGCCGCGGTGCCGACGTCGACGACGATCCGGGCGTGGGCGAGGTCGGCCCCGTACTCGCGGCGGAGGAAGTCGTAGAGCGAGCCCGCGCTGAAGTCCTCCTCGGCGGCCCGCGGGTAGAGCGCGGCGGGGAGGAAGCTGTGCGCCACGTGGTTGGGGGCACCGTCGACGCTGCGCAGCCGCTCGAGCTCGACGACGTCGGTGGCGACCTCGAGGGAGAGCTCCGCGGCCACGGCCGCCGTCGCCGGGACGACCCGCTGCTGCAGCACCGCCGTCCCGACCTGCGCGCCCTGCTCGGCCATCACCGAGCTCCACCCGGCGATGCGGTGCACGAAGCTCTCGCGGTACTCGTGCCGGATGGCCGGCCGGGTGACGTAGGTGCCGCGGCCCTGCTCACGCACCAGGTGGCCGTCGGCGACCAGGCCGTCGACGGCGCGGCGCAGGGTGATCCGGCTGACGCCGTACTCGGCGCACAGCGCCGGCTCCGGCGGCAGGAGCGCACCCTCGGGCATGGCGCCGACCCGGCGTCGCAGGTGCTCGCGGACCGAGAGGTACTTCGGTCCCGCCGTCGCCGCCGTCACGGCTGCCAGGGTAGGCGAAGGTAGACGTCTGCGGACGTCATGTCGTATGAGACGTCTGTCGCGTCACCGGGACCGCAGCTCGACGACGGTCACCTCGGGACGCGCGCCGATCCGCATCGGCGGCCCCCAGTACCCGGCGCCG
Source organism: Geodermatophilus maliterrae (assembly GCF_041018925.1). Taxonomy (NCBI): domain Bacteria; kingdom Bacillati; phylum Actinomycetota; class Actinomycetes; order Geodermatophilales; family Geodermatophilaceae; genus Geodermatophilus; species Geodermatophilus maliterrae. The sequence continues at coordinate 15,936 of NZ_JBFNXQ010000077.1, read as the reverse complement.
GCGGTGACGTAGAGCTGCGTGTCGCCGTGCCGGGACAGCCCCTCGACCGCCGGCTGGTCGAGCCGGATGGCGTGGTCGAAGGGCCAGAGCTGACCGCCGTGCGTGTGGCCGGACAGCTGCAGGTCCACCCCGGCCGCGCGGGCCTGGTCGACCATGAACGGCTGGTGGGCCAGCAGCACCACGGGGACGGCGTCGTCGCGGCCGTCGAGGGCGGCGTCGAGGTCGGCGCCGTGGCCGGGGACGCCGGAGCCGGCCGCCGTCCGGTCGTCGATGCCGGCCAGGTCGAAGGACGCACCGCCGCGCACGATCGGCACCCGCTCGTTGCGCAGCACCTCGACGCCGAGCGTGGGCAGGTGGCGCAGCCACGCGGTGGTGTCGACGAAGTACTCGTGGTTGCCGGTGACGAAGAAGACGCCCTGCTCGCTGACCAGGTCGGCCAGCGGGGCGGCGTCCTCGCGCAGCTCCTCGACGTCGCCGTCGACCAGGTCACCCACGATCGCCACGACGTCGGGGCGCTGCGCGTTGACCGTCTCGACCAGCCGCTCGAAGCGCCGTCCGCCGTACGTGGCCGACAGGTGGCCGTCGGAGAAGGTGACGATGCGCAGCCCGTCGAGGGCCGGGGCCAGCCGCGGCAGGGTGACCGGCACCCGCCGGACGACGGGCGCGGAGTTGGCGAGGTAGGCGCCGGTGCCCGCGGTGCCGAGCGCGACCGCGCCGGCGGTGACGGCCAGGCCGCGGGCGAGCAGCAGCCGCCGCGACGGGTCGACGACACCGTCGTCCGGCCGGACGACCCCGGCCACCGGTGCCGACCCCCCGCCACCGGGAGCCGCCGCGGCGACGGTCACCGCATCCCGGCCCGGATCCGGGCGCCGCCGGGTCCAGCGGCGCAGCAGGAGCCGCGCCGGCTCCAGGGCCAGCAGGGTCACGAACAGGTAGAAGGCCACGCCCAGCCAGCTGAAGCCGACCCACTGCAGCACCGTGCTGGCGGCGGAGTCCTCGCGGCGGGCGAGGACCGCGCCCATCGGCAGCAGGGCGAGGACGACGGAGAGCAGCGTGAGCAGGCGGCGGGAGCGGCCGGGCCGGGTGGTGCTGCGGACCAGCCGCCACCACAGGAAGCCGTGGAGGACCAGCAGGGCGAGCAGGACCACCGTGGCGAACCCGAGCAGACCGATGAGGGACAGGACGCGGACCTCGTTCCGGGTGGTCGGTCGGGAGCAGCGGGCGGTCGGCGCCCGGCCAGGGAGACGAGCGGGCGTCCCCGGGTGTTCCCGGGACGGCGACGCCCAGTCCCCCGGCGGTCAGGTCCGGGCGGCCGCGCGGACGGCGGACCTCAGGGACGGCTCGATCGACCAGAACGCCTGGTCGGCCCGCTCGGCACGCCACTCCTCGAGCGCGTGCAGCCGGCCGTAGGTGAACGTGTCCTCCCCCGCGCCGGAGGCCGCCGCCGCCAGCCGGGTGCACACCGCGCGGGTGACCACCGTGTCCTGGGCCTCGCCGAGCAGGTCCTGAACCTGCTTCATGCACGTGACCAGCGCCTCGGCCGGGGCACCGAGCACCGGACCGGCGACCTCGGCGGTGTACCGGACCCGCTTGGCGGCCTTGCGCACCTCGTGCAGCGCGTGCTCCTCCTGCTCGTGCCCGGCCGCCCCGGTCCCCGCCCCGGTCCCCGCCTCCCGGGCGGCCGCCTCCCGGGCGGCTGCGTCGCGCGCCTCCGCGATGCGGTGCTGCAGCCGCTTGCCGGTGCGCCGGACCGCGTCGGCCAGCACGGCGGGTGCGGGCTCGGCGGCGGCCTCGGCCAGCGGCGGGTCGGTGAGCAGCGCGTCGAGGGCGTCGAGCAGCTGCAGGTGCCGCCTGTCGGACAGTGCCCGGACGGCGGCCCTCCGGCCCTTCTCGTGGTCGGCGACCCTGGCCGACTGCAGCCGGGCCACCACCGGGCCCCGGACCAGCTCGACCGGCTGGACGTCCACCACCGCGCGCAGGTGCTCCAGCGCCACCTCGCCGTCCCGGGCCGCCGACAGACGTGCGCCGGTGGCCTGCAGCTCGTCGCGGAGGGGGTCGGTCGCGGTGCGGTCGAGCACCGGCCGGAAGGCGGCCAGGATGCTGCGCAGCCGCCGGCACGCCACCCGCAGGTCGTGCACGCCCTCCGGGTCGCCGGTGCGGACGCCGATGTCCGCGGTCAGCAGCGCCTGGACCTGTGTGCGGACGGCGGCGAGCACCACCTCGGCCGCCGTCGGCGCACCGCCTCGCGCGTCCTGCGCCTCGTCGTCCTTCTTCCTGCCCTTCTTGCCCTTCCCCTTCTTGCCGGAGCCGGAGCCGGAGCCGGAGCCGCTGCCGTCTCCGGTGCCGCTGCCGTTACCGCGCGCCTCGGGCAGCCGCAGCGGCGGCGGCGTGAGCGCGGCGAGCCGGCCGGCCAGCACGCGGGTGAGCTTGGAGGGCAGGTCGGAGGGCTCGATGCCCGCCGCGGTCAGCGCCTGCGTGACGGCGTCGAGCAGGGCCTCGTCGCCGTCGACCAGCTCGACCTCGATCTCGCGCCACGTGGTGACGGTCGACGGGGCGTCGGCCTCGGCGGCCAGCACGGTGCCCGTGACCGTGTCGCTGGCGACCTCGGCCAGCACCCGGCCGTCGTCGCCGAGCAGCGGCGTCACCAGCCGGGTGGTCTGCAGGACGGCCACCGGCCCCGGGCGGGCGCCGCGCAGGACGCCGGTCACCGGCTCGGTCACCGCCCGCGGGACCACGGTGCGGCGCGGTCCGATCGGGGCGTGCACCTCCCGGCGCGACCCGGCGACCGCGGTGGGCAGCTTGAGGTGCCAGCCGGCGTCGGTGCCGCCGGTGCGGCGGCGCAGCGTGATCCGCGCGCGGGCCAGCCGCAGGTCGGGGGTGTCGTAGTAGGTGGCGTCCAGCTCGTGCGGGACGACGTCCCCCACGGTGGCGACGCCGTCGACGGTCGAGAGGTCGGGCAGGACGGCGTCCGGTCCCGCCTCGAACTTCCGCTCGACCTCGAGCTGTCCGCTGCCCACGCCGTCCTCCTCGAGCCGGTGGTGCTCCTGATCGACCGTAGGCGTGACGGGGGTGTCGGGGCACGTCGGACCGGGCACTCCCCCGCTCAGGGCGACGCCAGAGCGGGCGTTCCTGAGGAGGCGAACAGCGTGTTGAGCGAACGAGACCTGTCCGCGGCGATCGGCAGCACGGCGCAGGGACCGGACGGCGAGAAGATCGGCACCGTCGAGAGCTTCTTCGTCGACGACCGCACCGGCGCACCCACGTGGGTCGCCGTCAGCACCGGCCTGTTCGGCACCCGGCACTCGATCGTCCCCGCGACGCAGGCCACCTTCGCCGACGGCGTGCTGCGGGTGCCGGTCAGCAAGGACGCCGTCCGCCACGCGCCCGCGGTCGGCGGTGACCACCTGGGGCCCGACGAGGAGGCGCAGCTGCGCCAGCACTACGGCCTGAGCCAGGGAACCGGCCCCGACACCGGCGCCGGCGGCCCGGTCGACGCTCCCGGCACGGGCACGTGGGCGCCGGGCGGGACCGGGCCGACCCCTCCGGGCGCGGGAGCGGCCACCGACGTGCCGCCGGTCGAGGACACCTCCGCCACCCGGGACAGCGGCGCGACCGCGGGCACGGCGGCCCCGACCGCCCCGGTGACCCCGGTGGGTGGCGCGGCCCCGACCGCCCCGGTCACCCCGGTCGGCGCGCCCGCCGCGGCAGCGGCTCCGCCGGCGGCGGCTCCGGCTGCACCGGCCGGCGCAGCGCCCCGGCAGTCCTCCGACGGCGCCATGACCCGCAGCGAGGAGCAGTTGCGGGTGGGCACCGAGCAGGTCGCCGCCAGCCGCGTCCGGGTGGTCAAGTACGTGGTCACCGAGGAGGTGCAGGTGACCGTGCCGCTGCGCCGCGAGGAGATCCGGATCGAGCACGTGCCCCTCGACGCCCCCGACCCCGGTCCGGGCGAGTCCCTGACCCCCGCCGGTGGCGTGGCGGCACCCGGCACCGCGGGCGGGACGGGGACCGGCCTCGGCACCGGCCTGCCCGACGAGATCGTGCTGCACGCCGAGCGGCCGGTGGTCGGCGTCGAGGTCGTGCCGGTGGAGCGCGTCCGGCTGCGGACCGAGCTGGTGCAGGGCCAGGAGCAGATCAGCGAGCAGGTCCAGCGCGAGCAGATCGTCGTGGACCAGACGCCGGCCCCGCAGGCTCCGCCGCAGCGTCTCTGAGCGCGAGCCGACCGGCGGGGCTCCTTCAGCGCCGGTCAGCGAGGAACCGGAACCGCTCGCGGGTCGCGGTGACCTCGGCGGCGTCGACGTCGGCCAGCACGAGGGTCTCCCCGCCCGCCGCGGTGGCCAGCAGCTCACCCATCGGGCTGACCACCTGGCTGTCGCCGGCGTGCTCGATGCCGTCGCCGCCGGTGCCCACGCGGTTGCAGGCGACGACGTAGGCCTGGTTCTCGATGGCCCGCGCCCGCAGCAGCGTCGTCCAGTGGTGGCGGCGGGTGGCCGGCCAGTTCGCCGTCACCAGGTAGACGTCGGTCGTCTCCGCCGCGGCCCAGAAGACGTCGCCGAAGCGCAGGTCGTAGCAGATGAACGGCGTGACCCGCAGGCCGCCGACCTCGACGCTCACCGGCGCGTCGCCGCCGAGGTAGCGCTCGGCCTCGCCGCCGTGGGTGAACGGGTGCAGCTTGCGGTAGCGGTGCACCGTGCCGTCCGGGCCGGCCAGGACCAGCGCGTTGTACGGCAGCTCGGCCCCCGGGGCGATCTCCGGGCAGCTGCCGGCCACCCAGACGCCGTGCTCGGCCGCCTGCGTCCGGAGGAAGTCCGCCGACGGGCCGTCCTCGGGCTCGCCGATGCCCGGGGTCATCGAGAAGCCGGTCGAGAAGGTCTCGCTGAGCAGCACGAGCTCCGCCCCGGCCGCGGCGGCGCGGGCCACCTGCGGCGCGAGCCGGGCGTAGTTGGCCTCCCGGTCCTCCCACACGATGTCGTGCTGGACCACCCCGAACCTCATGCCGACATCCTCCCCAGCCGGGCGACCGCCTCGTCCAGCACCTCGTCGCGCTTGCAGAAGGCGAAGCGCACCAGCGGGCGGCCCAGGTCGGCGTGCCCGCGCGTGTAGAAGACGACCGACGGGACGGCGACCACCCCCGCCCGCGCCGGCAGCTCCCGGCAGAATGCCAGGCCGTCGCCGTCGGGCTGCACCCCGCGGACGTCGACGGTGGCGAAGTAGGTCGCCTGCGGGCTCACCGTCGGCAGCCCGGCCTCGCGCAGCCCGGCCACCAGCACGTCCCGCCGCCGCTCCAGGTCGGCCGCGATGCCGGTGAAGTAGGCGTCGGGCAGCCCGAGCCCGGCGGCGATGGCCGGCTGGAAGGGACCGGCGTTGACGTAGGTCAGGAACTGCTTGGCCGTGCGGACGGCGGCGACCAGCGGCGCCGGGCCGCAGATCCAGCCGACCTTCCAGCCGGTGGTGTTGAACGTCTTGCCGCCGCTGCCGACCACCAGCGTCCGCTCGCGCATCCCCGGCAGCGTGGCGAGCGAGACGTGCTCGGCGCCGGAGAACACCAGGTGCTCGTAGACCTCGTCGGTCAGCACGAGGAGCCCGGCCTCGAGCGCCACCTCGGCGACCAGGGCCAGCTCGGCGCGGTCGAGCACCTTGCCCGTGGGGTTGTGCGGGGTGTTGAGCAGCAGCAGCCGGGCGCGCGGGGTGACGGCGGCCCGGAGGTCGGCCGAGTCGAAGGTCCACACGCCGCCGTCGGCGTCCGCGGGCGGCGGGGTGAGCGGCACCGGGCGGACGACGCCGCCGGCCATCGCGATCGCGGCGGCGTAGCTGTCGTACATCGGCTCGAGGAGGACCACCTCGTCGCCGGGCTCGACCAGGGCGAGCAGCGCCGCGGTGAGCGCCTCGGTGGCACCGGCGGTGACCAGCACCTCGGTGTCCGGGTCGTAGGTCAGGCCGCGGAAGCGCTCGACGTGCGCGGCGACGGCTGCGCGCAGCTCCGGGGTGCCCGGGCCGGGCGGGTACTGGTCGGCGGCGGTGCCGATCGCGGCGCGGGCGACGTCGAGCACCTCGGCCGGGCCGGGGGTGTCGGGGAAGCCCTGCCCGAGGTTGATCGAGCCGGTGGCCACCGCCAGCGCGCTCATCTCGGCGAAGACCGTCGTCCCGAAGCCCTGCAGCCTCGTCGCCAGGTACGGCTCGCGCGTCATGCGGCCACCGCCGCGAACCGGACCGAGCGGCGGGCGACGTCGGCCTCCTCCAGTCGCACCCGCACCCGCGAGCCGGCGGTGAGGCCGGTGCCGGTGCAGCGGGCACGGATGGCCGGCTCCTGCAGGACGACGGTGCCGCGGTCGCCGTCGGCGTCCACGACCACCGCGTCGAACTCCGCGCCCTCGCGGCCGGCCAGCAGCCAGGCCTCGGTGGCGTCGACGACCGCGCGCTCCACCGCACGGATGCGCCGGTCGGAGGCGGCCATGAGCGCCGGCAGCTCCGGCAGGGCGGCCCGCACCGCGGGGTCGGGCTCGGTGCCGGCGGCCAGCGCGAGGCAGACCTCCGTGGCGAAGCGGTCGGCCAGCCGGCGCAGCGGCGCGGTCACGTGGGCGTAGGGCGCACCGACCCCGGCGTGGCCGGTGTGCGCGGGCTCGGTGCCGTCGAGGGGGGTGTAGGCCGCGCCGCGCAGCAGGGCCGCCGCCTCCTCGAGGAAGGCCGCGTGGCGGGCGTCGGCGACGTCGAGGCCGGCGAGCACCTGGCCGGGGGCGGCACCGGCCGGCCAGTCGACGCCGAGCGCGGGCGCCAGGCGGCGCAGCCGGGCGACGTCCTCGGGCCGGGCCGGCGGGAGGGTGCGGAGCAGGCCGACGCCGCCGTCGAGCATGAGCCGGGCGGCGGCGCGGCCGGTGAGCAGCGAGACCTGGGCGTTCCAGCCCTCGACCGGCAGGTCGCTGCGGGCGACCAGCGTCCAGCCGCCGCCCTCGGTCCGCACGACCTGCTGCTCGGGGGTGCCCAGCTCGATCGCGCCGCGGGCGGCCGCGGCACGTTCGAGCAGCGTCCCGAGCTGGGGCAGCAGGGCGATCGGGTCGGGCAGCGTGCCGGCGTCGGCCCGCGCCTGGACGTCGGCGTAGGCGAGCTGCGCCCGGCTGCGGACGCGGGCGCGGCGCAGGTCGACCGCGCGGACCTCGCCGTCGGCGTCGAGCCGGATGGTCCACAGCGCGGCGGCGCGCACCTGGTCCGGCAGCAGGCTGGCCGCGCCCTCGCTGAGCACCGTCGGGTGCAGGGGGACACGCCGGTCGGGGCTGTAGAGCGTCTGGCCGCGGCGCCGGGCCTCGGCGTCGAGCGCGCTGCCGGGCCGGACCACCGCGCCGACGTCGGCGATCGCGTAGGAGACGAGGTAGCCGCCGTGCCAGCGCTGCAGGTGCACGGCCTGGTCGAGGTCCTGGCTGCCCGCCGGGTCGACGGTCACCAGCGGCAGCTCGGTGGCGTCGAACTCCGGCAGGTCCGGGGCCGCGGCGGCCCGCTCGGCCTCGGCCAGCACGTCGGGCGGGAAGTCCTCGGGGACGTCGAACTCCGCGCGGACGGCGGCGAAGTCGGGGCCGGGCGGCGCGTCCTCCGGCCAGCGCGGCACCGCCAGCGGCAGCGGGACGCCGTCGTCCTCGGTGTCGCCGTACCCGGGGCCCTGCGCTGCGCTCGGGTTCCACGTGGAACTCACGCGACGCGCACGTCCTCGACGCCCTCGATCGAGACGACGTCGCCCCGGCGGACCTGCCGGCCGCGGCGGTCCTCGGCCTCGCCGTTGACCCGGACCGCGCCGGTGACCAGCACGTCCTTCACCTGGGCGCCGGTGGGGACGGCGTCGACCAGCTTGAGCAGCTGGCCGAGGCGGATGGTCTCCTCACCGGGACGGAGCTCGACGGTGCGCACGACCCCAGTCTCTCCGCTCAGGCCGGGAGGAGCTCGTCGCCGACCGCCACGCGGCCGGGGACGGGCACCAGGGCCCCGACGGCGAGGACGCCGCCGCGCTCGCGGTGGACGGTCTTGAGGATGGACGTGTCGCGGCCGATGCCGCCGGGCTGCGGTCGGGTCACCATGACGCAGCGGCTCACCGGCGTGCCCACGTCGAGCACCGCCGTCCCGAGCCGGACCGTCCCGCCGACCAGCTCGTCCTCGCCGTCGCCGGCCAGCAGCACGTTGGACCGGAACCGCCGCCGGTCCCAGGTGCCCAGCGTGCCGGTGGAGACCAGGGACACGCGGATGCGGGAGCTGTCGTGGAAGGCGCCGCTGGCCCCCTCGAAGGCGTCCCACTCGTACTCGCCGTCCGCCGCCACCACGGCCGGGTTCTCGTACTGCCGCGGACCCTGCTCGGTCTCGGCCCGGCGCAGGGTCACCTGCCGGCCGAGCCAGGCGGAGAGGACGTCGTCGTCGGCGGTGACCGTGCCGTCGGGCAGCACGACCTCCACGCCGCCGTCGGTGCGCAGCCGGGCCGCCGCGAAGAGCAGGTCGGGCACCCGGCGGGCGGTCAGGCCGTAGCCGGTGGACCGGTCGAACAGCGCCCACTGCCGGTCGCCGCTCAGGCCCTCGGGCCCGACGTCGGCGGTGTCGAGCCGCTCGCCCTGCAGCGACTTGACCGGGTAGCGCCACAGCTCCTGCACGTGCACGTCAGCCTCCGGGGGTCCAGCGCAGGGTCCAGGTGCCCGACCAGGTCTCCCCCGGGTCGAGGACGACGAGGTCGACGCCGTCGGCCAGCGCGTTGGGCGGGCAGGTCATGGGCTCGACGGCGAGGCTGCGCCGGCGCTGACCCTCGGGCAGCGTCTCGCCGCTGTAGACCTGCAGCCACGGCCAGGACCGGTCCACGGCCAGCTCGAGCTCGCCGGCGCTCCCCCGCAGCCGGACGCGCGCCCAGCCGTCGCCGTCCCGGTCGAGGTCGGTGACGGCGTCGTCGAGCGCGCGGTCCCCGATCCGGCCGACCGCGCCGTCGAAGGGACGGCGGGTGCCGGTGGGCAGGCCGCCGTCGAGCTCCAGCGCGGTGCGGGCCGGGACGGTGACCTCGGCGTCGCCGATGCCGCCGTCCTCCGTGGCGCCGACCGAGAGGTAGGGGTGCATGCCGGCGCCGAGGGGCGCCGGCCGGTCCCCGGCGTTGCGCACGCGGACGGTGACGGTGAGCCGGTCGGACGCCAGCAGCGTGTCGACGGCGGCGGCCAGGCGGAACGGGTAGCCCGGCCGCGCCTCGACCACGGTGCCCACGGTGAGCGCGTCGGAGTGGCGGGCGAGCACCGCCCACGTCTGCCAGGTGACCAGCCCGTGCGCCGCGGGCTTGCCCGGGGCGGCGACGTCGAGCTGCAGCTGCTGCCCCTCCCACGTCCACTGCCCGTCCCGCAGCCGGTTGGGCCAGGGCAGCAGGACGCCGCCGCGCCGCCCGGTGGGCACCGTGCCGGTCGGGTAGCCGTCGAGGACGTCCCAGGCGCCGACGGAGAGCGCGCGCAGGCCGCCGCCGCGCAGGTCGACGGCGAGCCGGGCGTCGCCGCTGACCAGCTCGACGTCGACCGGCTCGGTCGCGGGCCAGGCCGTCATGGGCGGGACGTTGCTCATGGGGGGCAGCCCACCACACCGCGCCACGTCCGTCAGTCCGGATCTGCCAGCGGGTCGACGGCGGCGGGCAGCTCCCGCGGCCGCGCAGCCGGATGTCGGCTTGCTCGGCCCACAGCGCCGTGCCGATCGGGGAGGGCGTCGGCGGGCTCCGGCAGACCTGTCCGCCACGATCCTCGGGCGGCCCGGATCCCTCTCGCCACCCATGCGCGCGACGCCGGTCAAGTGATCCGCCGGCGGTGGACAAGCTCCTGAGCTGGGGATATGTCGTGCAGAGGCTGCCGCGTCCGGGTAGACTTCGAACACCTGATCGAACCAGTGGGAGGTGCAGTGGACGAGTTGGCCGCCGCGCTCGACGCCCTTGCCGGCGACGACCTGCCCGCCCTGCTCGGCCCGCAGCTCAACCAGCGGCTGCGCCTGTTGCTGACCGCGCAGAACAGGCTGGCCGCCGAGGTCGCCCGCACCCTGCGCCAGGGCGAGCAGGCCTCCGCCGCCGAGCACGACGGGCTCAAGACGATGCAGTCGTGGCTGCGCGGGCACGGGCACCTCTCGGCGGCCGAGGCGGCACGGCTGGTGGCCACGGGGCGGGCACTGGAGCAGCTGCCCGCGGTGGCCGCGGCGTTCGCCGCGGGCGCGTTGACCGCCGGGCAGGCCGCGGTCATCGCGCCGGTGGCCGACCCGGGCAACCTCGCCCGCGCCGCGGATGTCGGTGTGGACGTGGCCGAGGTCGACGCCGCGCTGGCCGTGGTGGCGGCCCGCCAGCCGTACCAGAAGCTGTCCGAAGTGGTGTGCGGCTACCTGGACCGGCTCGATCCCGACGGTCCCGAGCCCGACCCGACCGAGGGCCGCCGCCTGACGCTGGTCCGGCACGCCGACGGGTCCCGCACCATCCGCGGCGATCTCGACGCTGCCGGCGGGGAGAAGCTCGAGGTCGCCCTCGAGGCGATCGTGCAGGCCGGCCGCTGCGCCGGGGACGCGCGAACCCGCGCACAGCAGCTCGGCGACGCCCTCGTGCAACTGGCCGACAACGCCCTCGCCTCCGGTGGCCTGCCGATGCTGCGCACCGTCAAGCCGCACGTGGCCGTCATGCTCGACCTGGACGACCTCGCCGACCCCGCCCCCGGACACGGCGCAGCCACGATGGGGTCGGGAGTGGTCATCTCCGCCGCCCGGGCGCGCTGGCTGGCCTGCGACAGCACGGTCACCCGCGTGGTCATGGGCCCCGATGGACAGCCGATCGACCACGGCCGCACCAAGCGCCTGGTGCCCGCGCCGGTCCGCCGCCTACTCGACATCCGCGACGGCGGCTGTGTGTTCACCGGCTGCGACGCCCCGACGTGGTGGTGCGACGCCCACCACCTGCTCGAGTGGATCAACGGCGGCGAGACCAGTCCCGATAACCTGGCTCTGCTGTGCGAGCGGCACCACACCAAGGTCCACCACGGCTTCCGCGTCGAACGACGACCCGACGGACGATGGCGCACCTGGCGACCCGACGGCACCGAGATCCGCATCGGCGCCGCACTCCGACCCGCAGCCTGATCCCTCACCGTCACCGCACCCGACCGACCCTCCCGCTGCTCCACGTGGAACAGCGGGAGGGCGGACGTGCGCGCCCACTGGCCGGGAGCGGGCCCGCCGGAACGACGACCCAGGGCCGGGTTTCGGGGGCTCGGCCGACTCAGGCGGTGGAGGTCACCTGCTCGGCGATCTGGAGAACCTGCTCCCGGGTCAGCGTCTCCGGCGCCAGCAGGATGAAGAACGGCCCGCCGGGGAGCTGCCCCACGAGGTACCGATAGGGCGAGCCGCCGTCGCCGCCCGCGAGAGCCAGCCGGGCCGGCTGCCCCTGGACCGTGACCGGCTCCGGTGGCGCGGTGAGCGACATCCCCTCGAGCAGCTCGTCGAGCGTCCCGGGGTACTCGCGCCCGACCAGGCCCAGCCGCAACAGCTGGTCCGGGTCGGTGTCACTGACGAGGTCCAGGCTCCGGCTCTCCTCGTATCCCCCCACCGACCACCCGGCCGGGGCGAGGCCGAACTGCAGGCCCACCGGCTGGGGCCGGTCGACGAGCGTCTCGGCCACCGCGACCGCGGCCGCCGTCCCGCCGTAGGCACCCTCCCCGAGGACCTGCACCCACCGGCCGTCCGGGCGCTCCCAGAGGAGGTCGACGGAGGAGTCGCCCCGCCACACCTCGGCCTCGACCCCGTCGACGGTCGCGGTCCCGGCCGGGTCTCCCTGCACCGACCACCCGTAGTCGGGCGAGCTCCTCGGGTCCTCCGGGAAGAGGTGCACGAGGACCCGGTCCCCGCCGGTGGACGAGTAGTCGGCGACGTAGAACGGCGGCGTGTTCCCGTAGGCGGCGATCCCCCCGCGCCGGCTGAGGAACGGCGTCAGCCCCTCCGGTGCGGGGTCGAGCGACAGCGGGAAGGTGACCTCCTCGGCCGCGACGAGCGCGATCCCGCCCGGCGTCACCGGGGCCGCGGTCGGCGCGGCGGGACGATCCGGTACGGCACTGTCCGGGGTCACGAGGACGGCGGTCGTCCACGCCGCGGCGACCGCGACCAGGGCGGTCCCGAGCCGCAGCGTCGTCCGCCGGCCCGGCAGCCGGCAACGCAGCCGGCCACGGACGGTGCGCGCGCTGTCGATCTCCTCGAGGAGAGCGGCGCGGGCGGCCGAACAGGCGGCAGGGGTCAGCGCCGGTGCCTGCGGTCCGGCCTCGCGGAGCAGGGTGAGCTCTTTCATCGGGTCTCCTCCGGTGCCGGGTCGGACAGCAGGTCGGCCAGGGACGTGGTCGCGAGCGCCGCGCGGGTCTGGCGGCGGGCACGGTGCAGCCGGGAGCGGACGGTGCCGACGGGCACGTCCAGGACCGCGGCGACCTCCCCGTAGGACAGGTCGCCCCAGGCGACGAGCAGCAGGACGTCGCGGTCGGGCGCCGTGAGTCCCGCCAGCGCCGCGGCGAGCGGGCCGCGCATCGCCTGGGCGTCGAGGCGGCCGTCCCGGTCGCCGTCGTCGGCGACCTCGGGCTCGGCCGCCGACCGGGCCAGGGCCCGGTAGCGCCGCCGCTCGGCCCGCGCGTGCCCGTGCACGAGGTTGGTGGCGATGCCGATCAGCCACGGCCGCACGTCGAGACGCTCGGGCCGGTAGTCGGCCCGGCGGCGGAAGGCCACGAGGAACGTCTCGCTCAGCAGGTCGTCGGCGAGGTCCCCGACCCGGCGGCCGAGGTAGCGGTGCACCGCCACCGCGTGCCGGTCGAACAACCCGGCGAACTGCTCCGGGTCGACGAGCGAGCGGATCACCAGTTCGGCGTCGGTCGCCAGCGCGGACGGCAGCGCCCGCAGCGGGACGGCGTCCGGCCCGGGCTCCGGTTCCCCCGCCGAGCGGTGGAGGGGCAGCGCGGTCACGGCTGGTGATGATCGGGCAGCGGAGGGTGGGCTCGTCACACCCTCTCATGTCCGGAGTGGCGGATCGGGTTCACGGCCTGCGCAGCGAGACGCACCGACTCGTGGCCGTCACCGGCTGATCCCGTGCAGCAGCAGCGCGGCCAGCTCCCGGTAGGCGGCGGCGTCGTCCAGGCCGGTGGCGCGGGCGGTGTCCCCGCGGCCGATGCGCAGCATCAGCGTGGTCACCGTGTCGGCCACCAGGCCCGGGTGCACCTCGCGGAACCGGCCGGCGGCCACGCCGTCGGCGATCAGCGCGCTCACCCGCTGCGCGGCGACGGCGGTGTTGTGCTCGTACACCGCGCGCCCGGGCGGGAAGGTCTCGAGGTCGCGGTGGAAGGCCCGCGACGCCGGGGTGAGCGCCCTGGCCACGGCCTCCAGGTAGGCGGTCACCCGGCGCGCGGGATCGTCCTCGGTGGCCGTGCGGGCCTCGACGGCGGCGGTCGCCCGGCGGAAGAAGTGCCGCACCACGCGGACGGCGAGCTGCTCCTTGCTGTCGGCCAGCGCGTAGAGCGTCGTCTTGGAGCAGTGCAGCCGGACGGCGAGGTCCTCGAGGGTGAACCCGGCGAACCCCTCGGCGAGGAAGACCTCCTCGAGCTGGTCCAGCAGCTGGGCCTGGCGGGCGGTCAGCTGCCGCTCACCGACCTCGGGCACCGTCGTCATCCGCACCTCCCCACCTCGGCCGCCCAGCATCCACCTGGACGCGAGACAGTACTGCGGTACCGTCTCCAGTACGACTGATCCGCGACGAGGGGGCCCCGTGGCCGTCGACCGAGAGCTGCCCACCCAGGAGGCCGCCGACCTGATCGCGCTCACCCGCGAGCTGGCCGACGCCGAGCTCGCGCCGCGGGCCGCGGAGTACGAGCGCGAGGAGCGCTTCCCCCGGGAGGTGTTCGCGAAGCTGGGCGAGGTCGGTCTGCTCGGGCTGCCCTTCGGTGAGGACGTCGGCGGCGGCGGGCAGCCCTACGCCGTCTACCTGCAGGTGGTCGAGGAGCTGGCCGTGCGCTGGGCCAGCGTCGCGCTCGGTGTCAGCGTGCACACCCTCGCCTGCGGGCCGATCGACCGCTTCGGCACCGAGGAGCAGCGCCGTGACCTGCTGCCGGAGATGGTCGGCGGCCGGCTGCTGGGCGCCTACTGCCTGTCCGAGGCGCACGCCGGCTCCGACCCCGCCGCCATGCGCGCCCGCGCCGTCCGCGACGGCGAGGGCTGGGTCGCCTCCGGGGAGAAGGCCTGGGTCACCCACGGCGGGCACGCCGACTTCTACTCGACCTTCCTGCGCACCCCCGACGACGGCGAGCGGGCGATCTCCTGCTTCCACCTCACCCCCGACCTGCCCGGGTTCAGCGCCGCGCCGCCCGAGCAGAAGATGGGCCTCACCGGGTCGACGACGGCGGCGATGCGCCTCGACGACGTCGCGGTGCCCGCCGGCCGCATGGTCGGCGAGCCCGGCCGCGGCCTGGCCATCGCGCTGAGCGCGCTCGACTCCGGGCGCCTCGGGGTCAGCGCGGTCGCCGTCGGCCTGGCCCAGTCGGCGCTCGACGTCGCCGTCGCCTACGCCCTGGAGCGGGAGGCCTTCGGCCGGCGCATCGTCGACCACCAGGGCGTGGCGTTCCTGCTGGCCGACATGGCCGCAGCGGTCGAGTCCGCCCGCGCCACCTACCTGGTCGCCGCCCGCCGCAAGGACGCCGGCCGGCCGTACTCGCGGCAGGCCAGCATCGCCAAGCTGGTCGCCACCGACGCGGCGATGAAGGTGACCACCGACGCCGTCCAGGTCCTCGGCGGCGCCGGCTACACCCGCGACCACCCGGCCGAGCGGTACATGCGCGAGGCCAAGGTCATGCAGATCTTCGAGGGCACCAACCAGATCCAGCGGATGGTCATCGGCAAGCACCTGGCCCAGGAGGCGACGCCGGCGAACGGCTGACCGTGCAGGACGCACCGCCGATCCGTGACGTCTGTCAATGGTGGCGGGCACGGCCGCGGGAAACACTCGGAGCACACCGCCTGACGAGGAGCCCGAGATGCCCGAGCCGCACCTGCGCGCCAGCGACACCGACCGCGCCGCCGTCGTGACCACCCTGGACCGGTCGCTCGCCGACGGCCGGCTGGACCTGGCCGAGTACGAGGACCGGGCCACCCGCGCGCACGCCGCCCGCACCTACGGCGAGCTGACCGAGCTCACCGCCGACCTGCCCCGCCCGGCCCGCCCGACCCGCCCGGCGCCCCAGCGGCACCACGTCGCCCGCGCCCTGTACGGCGGGGCCTGGCACGGCGCCTGGGGCGGCGACCTCCGGGCCGCCTGGACCGGATGGCTGACCACCGCCGTCATCGTGGTCGGCGTCTGGCTGGTCTCGATGCTGGCCACCGGCGACCTGCAGTACCCGTGGCCGGTCTGGGTGATCGGGCCGTGGGGCGTCGTCCTGCTCGCCCGCACCCTCGGGGAGCGCCGCGGCGGGGACGTCGACCGGCACCGGCTGACCGCCTGAACCCGCGCGGGTGCGCGCCCGGCCGCCCGGGTAGGGCCTCCCCGACCGACGAGAGCCTCCGGAGGACCCCCGTGCACACGCTCACCGAGCGCTTCACCGACGCCCTGCACCACCTCGACGCCGAGCGCGACCCGCAGCCGATGGTCGACCTCACCGGCGAGGACGCCGACCTGATCAAGCTCAACCAGACCCACGAGGCCCGCGGTCGGGAGGGTGCCCGCCGGTTCTGGGAGGACTACCGCAACGTCTTCGGCGACCTGGAGACGACGTTCACCTCCAGCACCGTCGGTGAGAAGAGCGCCGCACTCGAGTGGGAGTCGCGCGGCACCCTGCGCAACGGGAAGCCGTTCACCTACCGCGGTGTCACCGTCATCGAGGGCGATGGATCCGACGACGGCAAGCTGACCGGCGTCCGGACGTACTACGACTCGGCCGCCTTCCTGCAGGAGACCGCCGGTACCGC
>NZ_JBFNXQ010000076.1:0-23326 GCF_041018925.1 Geodermatophilus maliterrae | reverse complement strand
TAAACGCGGCTACATCTTCGCCGGCACCACCACGGTCGCGGCCATCCGGATCTGGCTGTGTGACCTCACACGCCAAGATCGCCCAGACAGGCCCTAGCCGGTAGCCCGTTGGGCAACGGGCGTCACCCACCGGCGTGGAGGCTCGTTCAACCCTCCCCACAGATGCCGCCACCGCCGTCCTGTCCCGGCGGTGCCACGCCTCCTACCGAAGATCCGACTCCATGAAGTACGCCCTGACGCCATGGGCTCGGTGGAGCGCGGGGGCGATGCCCGGCTGCACGTTAATCAACGGCATCCGGTTGCGGTCGCCGGTCCCTCAAGGCCGATGCCAGGACGCACAGGGCACACGTGGACGACGTCCGCTCCGATCACCTGCAGGTCAGCAGGCCGACCCCAGCTGTGGGTGCGGCCGAGGACGGCGTGCTGCTACGGCCGCCGTCCCGACGCTGAGCCTCAGCGGCTGACGGTCGGTGCGTGCCCGTTCTGCCGCGCGGCCAGCCGCTCCCGCTGCGGGATCACGGTGTACTTCGGGTCCCTGGCGCT
This sequence comes from Geodermatophilus maliterrae, assembly GCF_041018925.1. Classification (NCBI taxonomy): domain Bacteria; kingdom Bacillati; phylum Actinomycetota; class Actinomycetes; order Geodermatophilales; family Geodermatophilaceae; genus Geodermatophilus; species Geodermatophilus maliterrae. The sequence goes on along the minus strand of NZ_JBFNXQ010000076.1, from coordinate 22,783 downwards.
GGCCATGCCCGCCTCGAACACGCCGAAGCGGGTGAGCAGCGACCCGGCCGCCAGCAGGACGCCCGCGGCGACCGCGCCCGCGCGCCGCCGCCCGGCCACGACGGTGAGCGCCGCACCGGCCGCGGTGCAGGACTTCGCCGCGCGCAGCAGCGTGCCGGCCCTGCCCTCGTGGTAGGGCTCGCTGACGACGCCGAACTCGGTCTCGACCCGGTGCATCGCGGCCAGCTCGACCACCGCGCCGGTCACCGCCATCTTGCGCGACGGCCCGGACTCCTCGATCGGGCTGATCGCCATCGCGATCCCCCCGCCGGCGGCCATCCCGGAGGCACCGAAGACGAACGGCAGCTCCTTGTGCGCGGCGTGCCACGACGGGACGGCGGTGTTGGAGAACAGCACCCCGGTGTAGGTCGCCAACGGGCCGCCGAACAGCGCCGCGACCACCCCGCCGAAGCGCTTGAGCCGCGGGAACCAGCCCAGCAGCTCCACCGCCGCCGTCGCCGCGGCCGCCGCGCTGAACGGCGCCAGGATGTACGAGCCGATCGACAGCGGGGACGTCGGCTTGATCACCCGCAGCATGTGCAGGAACCGCTCGGGCCGGCCGAGGTCGTGGATCAGGAACACGACCGAGGCGATCGCCGCGCCACCGGAGACGTAGCGGGAGTTGCGGGTGAGCGCCGGCCGGTCGGTGAGGTCGGCCAGCGCCGCCATGATCGACGAGGAGCCCGCTGCGCCACCGAGGAAGAGGTACAGCGGCACGTCCGGCGTCTTCCACACCGGTGGCTTGATGATCGGCCGGCCGTAGTAGGAGGTGAACTCGGCCTCCTCGACCATCGCCACCTCGCCGCCGGGGCGACCCCCGCCGCGTCGACGGCGCCGCTTCTGCCGCTTCTGCGCCGGTGGCCCGTCCGCCCGCCGCCAGCCGGCGCCCGGCGTGGTGATCCCCTCGGTCACCGAGGCCTCCTCGAGCCGAGGACGGCCGACAGCGCGACGCCGAGGATCATCACCGCGGCCGCTCCGGCGGACCTCCACATCGCGGGCAGGTCACGTGTGGTGACGACCGGGTCCGGCGGCAGGCCGTAGACCTCCGGCTCGTCGAGCAGCAGGAAGAACGCCCCCGCGCCGCCGACGCCGTCGTCCTCGTCGCGCCCGTAGAGCCGGGCGGTCTCCACGCCCTGCCCCTGGAGCGTGGCCAGCCGCGCGTCGGCGCGGGCCTGCAGCTCGTCGAGGTTGCCGAACTGGATCGACTGCGTCGGGCAGGCGGTCGCGCACGCCGGCTGCAGACCGTCGGTCAGCCGGTCGTAGCACATCGTGCACTTGAAGACCCGGCCGTCGTCCTTGCGCTGCTCGATGACGCCGTACGGGCAGGACGGCACGCAGTAGCCGCAGCCGTTGCAGATGTCGCCCTGGACGACGACGGTGCCGAACTCGGTGCGGAACAGCGCCCCGGTCGGACAGACGTCGAGGCACCCGGCGTGCGTGCAGTGCTTGCAGACGTCGGAGCTCATCAGCCACCGGATCTGCTTGTCCGTGCCCGACTGCCCGGTCTGCGGGTCGAACTCGCTCAGCGCCTCGGCGTTGAGCACGCCGGACTGCTGCGCCGCCGCCAGGCTCCCGTCGTTCGGGCCGTCGGCCACCGAGCGGCCGTCGTCGTGCCGGTCGTCACCGGGCCGGCCGAAGGTCGGCATCGGCAGGTCGACCGTGCGGGTCTGCTCGATGAAGGCCACGTGCCGCCAGGAGTTGGCACCCAGCTGGCCGGTGTTGTCGTAGGACATCCCGGACAGCCCCATGACGTCGCGCACGCCGTGCGAGTCGTCCATCGGCAGGGTGTTCCACTCCTTGCACGCCACCTCGCAGGCCTTGCAGCCGATGCACACCGAGGTGTCGGTGAAGAACCCCACCCGCGCCGGGTGGTCGCCGTCGTAGCCGGCCTCGTGCTGGACGTCGGGCAGCGGCCCGAACAGCCGGTTGTCGGGGTCCCGCCCGGTGAAGGCCGGGCTCGCCGAGCTCATCGAGGTCACGCCGGCCTCCTCTCTGCTCCGCTGACTGCTTCGATGCCTCGCGCGCTGACTGCTTCGATGCCTCGCGCGCTGACTGCTTCGATGCCTCGCGGGCTCACAGCTCCGATCCCTCGCGGGCTCACAGCTGCGATCCCTCGCCGGCCTCGGCCGCGACCGGGTCGCGGCCGTTCACCCCGACCCGCCCGGAGGGCACGCCGGCGCGCTGCCGGTAGGCCTCCACGAACTCGATGAGCTCCGGGCCGCGCGGGCGCCGTCCCGGCCGGATGTCGGCGGTGCTGACCTTGTCCTCCTGGATGTGCGTGTTCGGGTCGAGCACGATCCCGAGCAGGTCGTTGGCCGAGTCGCCCGTCGACAGGCCGCTGTAGGACCAGTGGTAGGGCATCCCGATCTGGTGCACGACCTGACCGCCCCGCAGCCGGATCGGCCGGATCCGCTCGGTGACCAGCACCTTCGCCTCGATCGCCGTCCGCGCGCTGACCAGCGTGGCGTACCCGCCGTTGGTCAGGCCGCGCAGCTCGGCGAGCTCCGGGCTGACCTCGACGAAGAACTCCGGCTGGAGCTCGGACAGGTAGGGCAGCGTGCGGCTCATCGCGCCGGCGGTGTGGTGCTCGGTCAGCCGGTAGGTGGTCACCTGGAACGGGAAGACGTCGCTGAGCGACGGGTTCTCCCGGTTCCAGGGCCCCTCGATGTGCTCGAGCGTCGGGTTGGCCTGCTGCTTGTACAGCGCGTTCTCGACGACGGACTCCGCCGGCTCGTAGTGGGTCGGCAGCGGGCCGTCGACCAGCCCCGCCGGCGCGAACAGCCACGCCTTGCCGTCGCCCTGCATGACGAACGGGTCGGTGCCGCCGATCGCGTCCTGCGCCCTGGCGCCGTCCGGCGGCACGTAGTCCGGGCGCTTGGTCGCCTCGAAGTCCGGGTTGTCGACGCCGGTCCAGCGACCGGCCTCCTCGTCCCAGTAGACGTACTTCTTGCGCTCGCTCCACGGCTTGCCGTCCGGGTCGGCCGAGGCGCGGTTGTAGAGGATGCGCCGGTTGTACGGCCAGGCCCAGCCCCACTCCGAGGCCACCGGGCCCTGCTCGCGGCCGGGCTTGCGGCGGGCGGACTGGTTGACCTCGTCGGCGTAGACGCCGGAGTAGATCCAGCAGCCGCACGTCGTCGAGCCGTCGTCCTTGAGGTCCATGTACCCCGACACCGCGCGCCCGTCGGGCCCGACGCCGTTGATCTCCCGCAGCACCGCCTCGGCGCTGGGCTCCTGGTCGTGACCGTGCGTCGGGTAGTCCCAGGTCAGGTCGAGCAGCGGGCGGTCCCGCGGGTCGGTGGAGCCGGCCAGCCGCTCGCGCAGCATGCGACCGAGGTGGAAGTAGAACCACAGGTCGCTCCTGGCGTCGCCCGGCGGGTCGACCGCCTTGTGCCGCCACTGCAGCAGCCGCTGCGTCTGGGTGAAGGTCCCCTCCTTCTCCGCGTGCGACGCCGCGGGCACGAAGAAGACCTCGGTGGCGATCGTCTCGGGGGCGAGCTCCCCGGTCTCGATCTCCGGGGACTCCTTCCAGAAGGTCGCCGACTCGATCATCTGCAGGTCGCGGACGACCAGCCAGTCCAGGTTGGCCAATCCGAACCGGTTCATGCGCCCGTTGGGGTGCCCGACCGTCGGGTTCTCGCCGACCAGGAAGTAGCCCGAGATCTTCCCCTTGATCATGTCGACGATCTGCCGGTAGGAGCTGTGGTCGCCGTCGATCCTCGGCATGTAGTCGAAGGCGAAGTCGTTCTCCGCGGTCGCGGCGTCCCCCCACCAGGCCTTGAGCAGGCTGACGGTGTACGCCCGCTTGTTGCCCCAGAACCCGGCCTTGCCGGCGGCGTCGGCGCAGTACTCGTCCAGCGAGGTGTGCTGCAGCGCGTGCGGCATGGGCAGGTAGCCCGGCAGCAGGTTGTACAGCGTCGGGACGTCGGTCGAGCCCTGGATGCTGGCGTGGCCGCGCAGCGCCAGGATCCCGCCGCCGGGACGGCCGATGTTGCCCAGCAGCGTCTGCAGGATCGAGCAGGTGCGGATGTACTGCGCGCCGACGCTGTGCTGCGTCCAGCCCACCGAGTACACCCACGCCGTCGTCCGCTCGCGGCCGCTGTTCTCGGTCACCCAGCGGGCGACCTGGAGGAAGACCTCCGGCTCGATGCCGCAGACCTCGGCCACCATCTCCGGGGTGTAGCGGTCGAAGTGCCGCTTGAGGATCTGGAACACCGAGCGCGGGTGCTGCAGCGTCTCGTCGCGCTTGGGCTTGGCCGGGATCGGCGGGCCGCCGCTGCCGGCGGCCTGGGCGTGGTCGGTCTTCTTGACCTCCGGGTCCTGCTCCCTGCGGTCCTGCTCGGCGGCCCCGGCCGGGTCGTCCGAACCGGAGTGCGGCGGCTCCTCGGGCTCGTACTGCCAGCTCGCCTCGTCGTACTGGTTGCGGTCCGGGTCGAACCCGGAGAACAGGCCGTCGAGGTCCTCGGAGTCGACGTAGTCCGCACCGACCAGCGCCGCGGCGTTGGTGTAGGCGACGACGTACTCCTTGAAGTACAGGTCGTTGTCGAGCACGTACCGGATCAGGCCGCCGAGGAAGGCGATGTCGGTGCCGATCCGCAGCGGCACGTGCAGGTCGGCGATCGCGCTGGTGCGGGTGAACCGCGGGTCGATGTGGACGACCTTGGCCCCGCGCGCCTTCGCCTCCGCCACCCACTGGAAGCCCACCGGGTGGCACTCGGCCATGTTGGAACCCTCGATGACGATGCAGTCGGAGTTCGCGAGGTCTTCCTGGGAGTTCGTGGCGCCGCCACGACCGAACGAGGCACCCAGACCGGGCACCGTGGCGGAGTGCTATATGCGCGCCTGGTTCTCGATCTGGATCGCGCCCATGGCGCTGTAGAGCTTCTTCATGAGGTAGTTCTCCTCGTTGTCGAGGGTCGCCCCTCCGAGGCTCGCTATCCCCATCGTGCGGTTGACGCGCTTGCCGTCGTTCTCGTCCTGCCAGCCCTTGCGCCGGGCCTCGAGGACGCGGTCGGCGATCATCTCCATCGCCGTGTCGAGCTCGAGGTCCTCCCACTCCGTCCCGTACGGGCGGCGGTACTTGACCGTCGTCACGCGGGTCGGGCTGGTGACCAGCTGCTTGCTGGCGCTGCCCTTGGGGCACAGCCGGCCGCGGCTGATCGGCGAGTCCGGGTCGCCCTCGATCTGGACGATCTGCTCGTCCTTGACGTAGATCCGCTGCCCGCAGCCCACCGCGCAGTAGGGGCACACGCTCTGCACGACGCGGTCGGCGGTGGCCGTGCGGCTCACCACGTTCTCCGTCGCCTTGCTGCGGGCGGCCGCGCCGCGTCCGAGGGGGTCGGGGCCGGTCAGCTGCCGGAACACCGGCCACGCATCGAGCCAGGTCTTCACGCTGAGAACTCTGCCACTCCCGACCGGATCCGGCGCGCGGACGGGACCGGGCGGTGCCGGACGCTCCCGTCCGCCAACGGCCCGGGGGCCGCGCCGGGGGGTGTTCCTCGTGCTCTGCGGGTGCTGCAGGACCCCCGGAGCACGAGGAACACCCCTCCAGCGAGCGCGCGCAGCGTCGTTCTTCACGGGCGGGCGGCGAGGAACGCCTGCGCGAGGCGCTTGGGCGCCTTGGCCAGCCACGCCTCGGTGACCAGCTCGGCCAGCTCGTCGACGTCGACCCGCTCCAGGCGCACGAGCACCGCGGGGTACCCGTCGAAGTGCGGCGTCGTCAGGTAGACGGCGGGGTCGTCGGCGACCAGGGCCTGCTTGACACCCTCGTCGGCCACGGCGGCGCCCAGCACCGGGCCGGCCGGGGCGGCGTCCCCGAGGTGCTCGAGGTCGGCACGGCGCAGCGGCCGCTCCCACACGAAGCCCCGCCCGCGCACCTTCCACGACGCCGAGCCCCACGAGGTGCCCTCGGTCGTCTCCGGCAACGCCAGCGCCAGGCGCCGCACGTCCGCCCAGGTGGCCACGCCGGCACGCTAGCGCCACGAACCCCTGCAGCGGGCTGCTCCGCGCACCCCACGGGGGTGCGCGGAGAGGTCAGGGGGCCGGGGCGCGGGAGGCCCGCGGCGGGAGCACGACGCCGCACGCGGCCAGCCGCTCGCGCAGCCGCGCGGCCTCCTGGCGGCGCTGCTCGGCACGCCGTCTGAGCACCGCGCCCTGCCGGGGCTCGGCCCGTGCGGCCTTGAGCTCCAGCACCGCGGCGGTCTCCAGGTGCAGCGCCATGCGGCGCAGCTCTCCCGACAGCTCCGTCACCGACCCTGGCACCGGGTCTGCTCCCGCTGAGGTCATGGCACGGATGGTGGGACGCATCCGGCCCTCCCGCATCCGGAGCGGCGCGCCGCCCCCCGGACGACGGACGGCGGGCGACGGCGCCGAACCCGTCGGTGCCCGGGTCGATACTGGTCAGGTGGGTGGGATGGAGCTGCACTGGCTGGGTCACTCGACGGTCCGCGTCGAGCTGGCCGGCAGCACCGTGCTCACCGACCCGGTGATCACGCGCTCGGTCGGTCTGCTGCGCCGGGTGGCCCCCCTCCCGGCCCCGGCGTCCTGGGCCGGCGTCGACCTCGTGCTGGTCAGCCACCTGCACGGCGACCACCTGCACCTGCCCTCGCTGCGGGCGCTCCACCCCGACGCGCGCGTCGTCGTCCCCCGGGGGGCGGGCGGCTGGCTGCGGTCCCGCGGCCAGCGCTGGGTCGACGAACTCGCGCCCGGCGAGTCGCTGGTGCACGGCGCCCTGCGGGTGACCGCCGTCCCGGCGGTGCACAGCGGGCACCGGTGGGGTCCGCGCCTGACGCACGGCCCCGACACGACCGCCGTCGGGCACCTGGTCGAGGGCGACGGGCGGACGGTCTACGCCTGCGGCGACACCGACCTGTACGACGGCATGACCGGGATCGGGGACCGCGGCGTCGACGTCGCGCTCGTGCCGGTGTGGGGCTGGGGACCGACGCTGGGCCCGGGCCACCTCGACCCGCGGCGGGCGGCCGAGGCGGTGGCGCGGGTGCGCCCGGCGGTCGCCGTCCCGGTGCACTGGGGCACGCTCACCGTCGCGGGGGGGACGACGCTGCCCGGCCTCGCCGGGCGCTACCGGCGGCTGCTCAGCGACCCGCCGCGCGCCTTCGCCGCGTCGGTCGCCGCACGCGGCCTGCCCACCGCCGTCGCGCTGACCGAGCCCGGCGAGCCGGTCGTGCTGCCCACCGCGGCAGGCACGCCGTGAGCGCCGTGACCTCAGCGGGGACGCTGGCGGCGAGCTGGACCGACGGCTCCACGCTCGGCTACCCGGTCGTCCTCGGCGGCGTGCTGCTGGGCTCGGTGGTGCCGGTCGTGCCCACCGGCGCGGTTGTCGGTGCCGCCGCGGCCCTGGCCACCAGCACCGGCCGGCTCGACCTGACGCTGGTGCTCCTGCTGGCCACGCTCGGCGCCTGGGCCGGCGACGTCGTCACCTTCGCCGTCTGCCGGTACGGCGGACCCGCCGCGCTGCGCTGGGTGGCGCGCGGCCAGCACGCCGACCGCATCGAGGAGGTGCGCGAGCAGTTCCGCCGGCACGGCTGGCAGGTCGTCGTCGTCGGCCGGCTGCTGCCCGCCGGCCGGATCCCCGTGCTGCTCGCGGCGGGGGCGCTGGCCTACCCGTGGCGACGGCTGCTGCCGGCGTCGCTCCTGGCCGCGACGCTGTGGGCGGTCGCCTACGCGGTGATCGGCGTGGTCAGCGGCGGCGTCTTCGACAACCCGCTGGTGGCCACACTGGTGGCCACCGTCCTCGTGCTCCTCGTCGGGGCGGTGCTCAACCTCGCGGGGGCGCACCGCAGACGGCACCCCGAGCCCGAGCCGGAGGACGAGCACACCCCGACGCCGTGCGGCCCGGCGTGAGCCGGCCGGGCGGCCCGGGTGGCCGGGTGCTCGGCCGTGGGCGGACGACGGCCCGGGTGCTGCTCACCTGGCTGCTGACCACGCTGGCCCTGGTCGTCCTCGACCGCTGGCTCGACGGCTTCGCGACGGGCGGCTGGTGGCAGCCACCGCTGGCCGCCCTGCTGCTCGGACTGCTCGCCGGGGTCGTCTGGCCGCTGGTCATGCGCGTGGCCCTGCCGGTCGCGCTGTTCACCCTGGGCCTGGGCAGCTTCCTGCTGCTGGGGGCCGCGGTGCTCGCCGTCTCCTTCGCCGTGCCGGGCGTGGTGGTGGCCGACCTGCGCACCGGCGTGCTCGTCGTCGTCGCCATGGCCGCGGTGACGGCGGTGGTCAGCAGCGCGCTGGCCATCGACGAGGACGAGGTGTTCTTCCGCCGCGCCCGGCGTCGCGCGGGCGGCGCCAGCCTGGAGCCCTGCCCGCCCGGCGTGCTGTTCCTGCAGATCGACGGCCTCGGTGCCGACGTCGCCCGCCGCGCCGTCCGCGACGGGTCCATGCCCACGCTGGCCGCGTGGCTGCGCTCGGGCAGCCACGCGCTGACCTGGTGGCACACCGACTGGAGCTCGCAGACCGGCGCCTCGGTGTGCGGCATCCTGCACGGCTCCAACCACGACATCCTGGGCTTCCGCTGGTACGAGAAGGACCGCGACCACGTCGTCTCGGTGTCCCACCCGGCCGACGCCGCCGAGGTCGAGCGGCGGCACTCCGACGGCCGGGGGCTGCTGGCCGGCGGCGGCGCCAGCCGCGGCAACCTGTTCAGCGGCGACGCCCCGTTCGTCAGCCTGACCATGAGCTCGCTGCCGCTGGTGGTGCCGCGGCGGGCCGGCCGGCGCCGTGACCGGGTGGGCGGGGGCTACTACGCCTACTTCGCCAACCCGGTGAACGCCGTCCGCACGCTCGGCACGTCCCTCGCCGACGTGTACCGCGAGCTCTCGGCCGCCGCCCGGCAGCGCCGGGCCGACGTTCGCCCGCGGGTCAACCGGGGCGGGCTCTACCCGCTGGCCCGGCCGGGGACGACGGTCATCGCCCGCGACGTCGTCGTCGCCGCGGTCCTCGAGGACGTGCTGGCCGGCCGGCCGGTGGTCTACGCCGACTTCCTCGGCTACGACGAGGTCGCCCACCACAGCGGCGTCGAGCGCTTCGACACCCTCGAGGTGCTGCGCAGCATCGACCAGCAGATCGGCCGGCTCGCCCGCGCGGTCCAGCTCGGCCCGCGCCCGTACCACCTGGTGCTGCTCTCCGACCACGGCCAGACGCAGGGCCAGGCGTTCGCCCAGCGGTTCGGGGAGACGATCGAGGCCTTCGTCGGGCGGCACTGCGGCGGCTCGCCGGCGCCCGGTCACCACGGCCCCGAGCCCCGCGACAGCCGCCGGCCGGCCGAGGGCTGGCAGGTCGCCTCCGCGCTGGCCGAGGCCGCGTCGGGCCCCGGCGTGATCGCCCGCCGGCTGCGCGAGCGGGTGGAGACCGCCGGCGCCGCCGAGCACCGGCACCGCACGCCGTCGGGGCAGCCCGGCCGCGTCGCCCGGGTGGCGCCGGGGGTGGTGGTCGTCGTCTCCGGTCACACCGCCGGGATCTCGTTCCCCGACCTGCCGGGCCGCGTGCCGCTGGAGGAGATCGAGCACCACTGGCCCGACCTGCTGCCGGCCCTGGTCGACCACGACGGCGTGGGCTTCCTGCTGGTCCACTCCGAGGAGCAGGGGCCGGTGGTCCTCGGCCGCGACGGGGTGCACCGGCTGACCAGCGGGGAGGTGCTCGGCGAGGACCCGCTGGCGCCCTACGGCGAGCACGCGGCCGGGCTGGTGGCGCGGGTCTCGGCCTTCCCGCACTGCCCCGACGTCATGGTCAACAGCCGCTACGACCCCGACACCGACGAGGCCTCCCCCTTCGAGCCGCACGTCGGCTCGCACGGCGGGCTCGGCGGCCCCCAGCAGCGCGGCTTCCTCGCCCACCCCCGGACGCTGACCGCGCCGGGCGAGGTCGTCGGCGCCGAGCAGCTGCACCGGGTGCTGCGCGGCTGGCTCAGCGAGCTCGGTCACCCGGAGCCCGACGCGGCGGACGCCACCGTCGGTCCCGACAGCCCGGCCGCACTGCGGGAGGCCGACCCCAGCCGGGTGTGAGACCCCGCTGCGAACGCCCGGCCACGGCGACGTGAACTCCCCTCGCCACCGTGGCGCCGCTGCCGCCGCGTCCACGACAGTGGGCCGATGCGACCCGACGCCCGCGCCTGGTTCTCCGGCCGCACGTACACCGCCCGCTCGGCCGCCGACCTCGACGTCGAGGGCCTGCTCCGGGGCAAGCGCCGGGGCGGACACCGGGTGAGCGTCGTCCTCCCCGCCCGCGACGAGGAGGCCACGGTCGGCCGGCTGGCCGGGGAGCTGGTCGAGCAGTGGGTGCGGCGGGTCCCGCTGGTCGACGAGGTGCTCGTCGTCGACTCCGACTCCACCGACCGCACCGCCGAGATCGCCCGGGCCGCCGGCGCCGACGTCGTCGCCACCGCCGACGTGCTGCCCGCCCACGGCACCCGGCCGGGCAAGGGCGAGGCGCTGTGGAAGTCGCTGGCGGCCACCACCGGCGACCTGCTGGTGTTCCTGGACGCCGACCTGCTCGGCGACGTGACGCACTACGTGCCCGGGCTGCTCGCCCCGCTGCTCACCGACCCGCAGGTCGGCTACGTCAAGGGCTGCTACACCCGGCCGCTGGAGCTGTCCGGCCACACCTCCCCCGCCGGCGGCGGCCGGGTCACCGAGCTGACCGCCCGGCCGCTGCTCGACGCGCTGTGGCCGGAGCTGGCCGGCTTCGTGCAGCCGCTGGGCGGCGAGTACGCCGGCCGCCGCTCGGCGCTGGAGCAGGTGCCGTTCCTGTCCGGCTACGGCGTCGAGGTCGGCCTGCTGGTCGACCTGCTGGGGCTGCTCGGCCTCCCCGGCCTGGCCCAGGTCGACCTCGGCGTCCGCCGGCACACCTCGCAGGACCAGGAGGCGCTGGGCCGGATGGCCGGCCAGGTCGTGTCGGCGGTGCTCTCGCGCGTCCCCGGCGTCCGCGCGGACGCCGGCGGGCTGCTCACCCAGTTCCGCAGCGACGGCACCGGCTTCGTGCCGGTCAGCACACCGGTCGCCGTCGACGAGCGGCCGCCGATGGTCACCGTCGCCGGGTACCGGGCCGACCGCGCCGGCGTCGTCTGAGTCCACGGCCCGTGGCCGGGTCGGCCCCTCGTCCGGCCGTGGGTGCGCGGTCCTCGCGCGGACGACGACGCGTGCGGCATGCTGGCGCGCCGGGGGACCCGTGCCGCGCAGTGGAGCCGGCGCCTGAGCAGGGGGAGCAGCCCGTGCGCCCTGACGTCCACCGCTGGCTGCGCCGGCGCACCTTCTCCGCCGCCTCGTGGTCGGCCGCCGAACTGGCCGACGCCCGACGGGCCGAGGGGACCACGGTCAGCGTCGTGCTGCCGGCGCTGGACGAGGAGGCCACCGTCGGCGCCATCGTCACCGTGATCCGGGACGAACTGGTCCTGCGCGCACCGCTGGTCGACGAGGTGGTCGTCGTCGACAGCGGGTCGGCCGACCGCACCGCCGCGGTCGCCGCGGCAGCCGGCGCGCGCGTCGTCGACGTCGCCGACGTCCTGCCCGCCCACGGCCGGGTGCCGGGCAAGGGCGAGGCGCTGTGGAAGGGGCTGGCGGCCACCACCGGCGACCTGGTCGTCTTCGTCGACGCCGACCTGGTCGGGTTCGACCCGCAGTTCGTCGTCGGCCTGCTCGGCCCGCTGCTCACCGACCCGGGCATCGGCTACGTCAAGGCGCTCTACGACCGCCCGCTGTCCACGACCGAGGGCATCGTCCCCTCCGGCGGCGGGCGGGTCACCGAGCTGGTCGCCCGCCCGCTGCTCAACGCGTTCTGGCCGGAGCTGGCCGGGTTCGTCCAGCCGCTGTCGGGCGAGTACGCCGGCCGCCGCGAGCTGCTCGAGCAGGTCCCGTTCGTCTCCGGTTACGGCGTCGAGTTCGGCCTGCTGGTCGACCTGGCGGCGCTGGCCGGTGTCGACGCGCTGGCGCAGGTCGACCTCGGCACCCGCCGCCACGGCCACCAGTCCGACGCCGCGCTGGGCCGCATGGCCGGGCAGATCCTGCAGACGGCGATGGCCCGGCGCCTGCGTGGCGGCGCACCGGCCCCCGAACTGCTGCAGTTCCTGCGCACCGGCGACGGCGTGGAGGCGGTGAGCTGGGACGTGGGCGTCACCGAGCGGCCGCCCATGCGGACGGTGCTGGCGGCGGCGGGGGCGCAGGGGCGCCGCCGGTGAGGCTGCTGGTGGACGCCGGACCCTGGCTGCCCGTCCCGCCGGAGGGTTACGGCGGCCTGGAGAACGTCGTCGCGACGCTGACCACCGAGCTGCGGGCCCGCGGCCACACCGTCGTCCTGGCCGCCTCCGGGGACTCGACGCTGCCCGTCGACGGCCTGGTCAGCGCCTTCCCCACCGGCCGCTTCGACCGGCTCGGCGCGCCCTACGCCCAGGTGGTGGGGATGGCGCACGCGCACGCGCTGGCCGTCGTCGACGCCGTCACCGCGGCGGCCGCCGCCGGGGAGCCCTTCGACCTGGTGCACACCCACCTCGAGGTCGTCGGCCCGGCGGTGCTCGGCGCGCTCGGCCCGGCCGCGCCCCCGGTGCTGCAGACCCTGCACTGGGACCTGCGTCGCAACGCCGACTTCTACGAGCGCTTCGACGGCCGCGGCCGGGTCTTCTTCGCCGGCGTCTCCGACAGCCAGGTGGCCCGGGGCCCGGACCGCCTGCGGCGGCAGACCCTGGCCGCCGTCCCGCTGGCCGTGCCGGTCGACGGGCCGCCGCCGCTGCCGCGCGAGGACCGCGACGGCGCCGTGCTCGTGCTCTCGCGGCTCTGCGAGCTCAAGGGCACCGACACCGCCGTGCGCGCCTGCCGCGCCGCCGGCGTCCCGCTCGTCCTGGCCGGCCCGGTCGGCCCGCTCCCCGACCGCGCCGCCCTCGACGCCGCGCTGGCCGAGCCGGGGCACCCGGCGCTGGGTCACCCCGACGTCGCCTGGTTCCGCGAGTGCGTCGACCCGCTGCTCGACGGCGAGCAGGCGCGCTGGGTGGGCAGCGTGGCCGGCGCGCGCAAGGCCGACCTCCTGCGCCGCGCCCGTGCGGTGCTGTTCCCGATCCGCTGGGAGGAGCCCGGCGGGACCGCGGTCTGCGAGGCGCTGGCGGCCGGCACGCCGGTGGTGGCCATGGCCCGCGGCTGCCTGCCCTCACTGGTCGACGACGGCCGCACCGGGCTGCTGGCCGACGACGAGGCCGGCTTCACCTCGGCGCTGGCCCGGATAGGGGGGATCGACCCGCTGGCCTGCGCGGAGGAGGCCCGGCGGCGGTTCGCCCCGGCGGTCATGACGGCGGCCTACGAGCGGGTCTACGCCGAGGTGCTGCGCCGGGCCGGTCAGAGGCGCACGGGCTCCCCGGTGCGCGCGGACTCGGCGATCGCGACGGCCAGCCGGTGGGTGCGCAGCGCCTCGGTGTAGTCGACCAGCCCCTCGGCGCGGGTGCCACCGACCAGCAGGTCGACGAAGGCCCGGTCGACGGCGGTGCGGGCGTCGACGGCGGGCTCGGAGCGCTCGGTGCCGGCCGCGGTGGTCACGGCCAGCGAGGTCTCGGTGAGCTCGACGGCGGCGCCGGCGCAGGACAGCTCGATGCCGGCGCGGGTCTTGGCCGGCTGCGCGCAGGCCGCGGTCAGCGTGCCGACCGCGCCGGAGGCGAACCGCAGCACCGCCGCCGTGGCGTCGTCGACGTCCCGGCCCTCCACCGACGACGGCGCCACCACGGCCTGCACCTCGGCCACCTCGCCGGCGAGCAGGCGGGCGAGGTCGAGCACGTGGGTGGCCTGCTCGACGACCTGCCCGCCCGAGCGCTCCGCCCGCGCCCACCAGGCAGGCGGCGGCACCTTGTCGAGCCAGGTGGCCGAGACCAGCCGCGGCGGGGCGGCCGCACACACCTCGCGGGCGGCGGCGACGGTGTCCAGGTGCCGCCAGTGGTAGCCGGTCGCGGTCGGCACCCCGGCCCCGGCGACGGCGGCGGCCACCTCCTCGGCGACGGCGCGCCCGGCGCCCAGCGGCTTCTCCACGAACAGCGGCAGGCCGGCCCGCACCACGGCGAGCTCGAGCTCCCCGTGGGCGAACGGCGGCACGCACAGCCAGACGGCGTCCAGGCCGGAGCCGAGCAGCCGGCCGACGTCGTCGACGGCGGGCACGCCCAGCTCGGCGGCCAGCGCGGCGGCCGCGTGCGGGACGGCGTCGGCGACCCCCACCAGCTCGACGCCGTCCAGGCCGCTCAGCGTGTGCCCGTGGCGGGCGCCCACCCCTCCGGCACCGACCAGACCGACCCGCAGGCTCATGCCAGCGGGGTCCCGTCGAGGCCCGCGAGCAGGTCACCGGGGGTGTCGAAGAGGGCCACCGCCCCGGCCTCGCGCAGCTCGTCGTCGCCGAAGCCGCCCGACCGCACGACCACGGCGGGCATGCCGGCGTTGCCGGCGGCCCGCACGTCCCACACCGAGTCCCCGACCAGCACGCTGGCCGCGTCCTCGGGCTCGCCCAGCTTCCGCAGAGCCACCTGCAGCAGGTCGGGGGCGGGCTTGGTCGCCTCGACGTCCCCACTCGTCGTCCAGGCCTCGGCGAGGTCCCGGGCGTCGAGCAGGTCGAGGTAGTGGTCCACGTGGTGCGGCTTGCCCGAGCTGGCCAGCACCACCCGGTGACCGCGCCCGCGCAGACCGGCGAGCAGGTCGCGCGCACCGGGCAGCGGCGCGACCTCGTCGATCAGCGCGTCGACCTCCTCGACCCAGCGCTCACGCGCCTGCTCGCCGACCCGCTGCTCGAGCTCCTCACCGCCGATGGCCCCCACGAGCTGGTCACCGCCCATGCCGATGAGCCGGTGGATCCGCCAGACCGGGAACGTCTCGCCCAGCGAGCGGAACGCGCGGTACCAGGCGAGCGCGTGCTGGTAGTTGGTGTCGACGAGCGTGCCGTCGACGTCGAGGACGGCGACGAGGGGTCGGGTCACGGCGGGGGCACTGCCCAGCCCCGCCGGAGCCGAACCCCGGCGGGGCCGCGCCTGCTCAGCCGTGGACCAGCAGGCCCCGCACCGTCTCGCCCGCCGCCTGGTCGCGGTAGCCCTGGCCCAGCTCGTCGAGGGCGTACCGGCGGGTGACCAGCGCGTCGAGCTCCAGCCGTCCCTGCTCGGCCAGCCGCAGCAGCGCCGGGATGTCGCGGAAGGGGTTGCAGGAGCCGAACAGCGCGCCCTGGACGCGGTGCTCGAAGACCGTGGTCACCTGCCCGCTGAGCGCGACGATCCCCTCCCGCGGGCGGTCGGCCAGCGCGGTGAGCACCAGCGTGCCGCCCTTGCCCACGCACGCCGACGCCCCGGCCATGACCTCGTCGGACATCGTCCCGACGGTGACGACCACGACGTCGGCCCCGGTCCCCCGCGACAGCTCCCTCGCCAGCTGCGCGGCCTCGCGGGCGTCGGCGACGGTGTGCGTGGCGCCCAGCGACCCGGCGAACTCCCGCTTCATCGGCACCGGGTCGACCCCGACTATGAACGCCGCGCCGGCGTGCCGCGCGCCCTGGACGGCGTTGACGCCGACCCCGCCGAGACCGACCACCACGACGACGTCGCCCGGCCGGGTGCCGCCGGCGTACACCGCCGACCCCCACCCGGTGGGCACGCTGCAGGCCGTCAGCGCGGCGGTGTCCAGCGGCAGGTGCGGGTCGATCCGCACGCAGGAGTACTCGCTGAGCACCGCGTGCCGGGCGAAGGCGCCGACCATGCAGAACCCGCCGAGCGGCTCGCCGTCCAGCCGGAAGGGGTAGGTGCCCGTGGGCAGCTGCCCGAGGGCGATGGTGGCCCCGGCGTCGCAGAGGTTCGAGCGGCCGGAGGCGCAGTACCGGCAGTGCCCGCAGGCCGGCAGGAAACTGGTGACGACGTGGTCGCCGGGCGCGACACCGGTGACGCCCGGGCCGGTGGCGAGGACGACGCCGGAGCCCTCGTGGCCGCCCACGATCGGGTAGCGGCCGCCGGGGTTGGCGTGCCGGAGGTGCTCGTCGGAGTGGCACAGGCCCGCATAGGCCATCTCGACCAGGACCTCACCCGGACCGGGGTCCACGACCTCCAGGTCGACGATCTCGTACTCGGTGCCCGCGCCGCGCAGCACCGCTCCCCTGGTCCACACCGGTGTCCGGTCCTCCCCCCACGCGCGCGGCGCCGTGCCCTCCGTCGTCCGCGCTGCAGCCAACCCCACGGCCGGGGCCCGGCCGACGCCGGGGCGGCCCGGGCCCGCTCCGCGCAGCGGGACGGCGTGGGGGACGATCGGGGGGTGACCGCTCCCCCGCTCACGTCCGCGCCGTCCCCGCCCGTGCCGGCCGGGGCGGACGAGCGACCGCCGGCCACCGTCGGCAACGGCTGATACCCCTGCGCACCGGTCAAGTCACGTACACAGCGTTGCTATCCTCCGCACCGTGAGTGAGCACTCCCGCCGGGCGCAGAAGAAGGCGCTGACCCGCGCGCACGTCCGCGAGACGGCCCAGCGACTGTTCGCCGAGCGCGGCTTCGACACCGTCACCATCGCCGACGTCGCGGCCGCGGCGGACGTGGCGGTGCAGACGGTGTTCAACCACTTCGCCACCAAGGAGGAGCTCTACTGGTCCGAGCGGACGCCGTGGGTGTCCGGCCCCGAGAACGCCGTCCGGGAGCGACCGGCCGGCGTCCCGGCGCTCCGGGCGCTGCGCGGGTACCTGGTCTTCGCCATCGGTGACCACGTCGAGGGGCTGGCCACCGCGGAGGGCCGCCGCCTGGTCACCGTCCTGGGGTCCTCGCCGGGACTGCAGGCCGCCGAGCGGGAACTGGTGCACGAGTCCGAGAGCCGGCTGCGGGCGGCGCTGCTGGAGGCCTGGACCGGCCCTGGCGCCGAGTCGCCCCGCCCCGTCCGCCCGGCGGTGACCGCCGGGCTGGTCGCGGCCACCTGGCTGGCCACCACGCGGATGCTGGTCACCGAGCCGCGCGATCCCCTGCCGGCGCCGGAGGACGTCCCGACCCTGGCCGCGGCGGCCCGCGAGCTGGCCGCGCAGCTGCTCACCCGCTTCGAGAGCGACGTGACGGAGCAGCTCGTCGCCGGCGAGGACGCCGTGCAACCCGAGGCGCTGCGCGCCAGCTGAGCGGCGCCGTGCCGGCAGGTGCGTCCCCGGACACACCGCAGGGGCGCACGCCCCCGGACGCACGCCTCGTGGGCCGGGGACCGGCCCGGGCGACTCAGCTGCGGGCGGGTACCGCGGCGGGGAGCACGATCGGCAGCAGGACGTCGTCGACGACCTGGTCGACGTGCTCGGCGACCATCGCGCCGTCGCCGGCGGCGGTCAGCCGCTGCCACCAGAAGGCCTCGAGCACCGAGCGCAGCAGGGCCAGTCGCTCGGCCGGCACCGGCTCCTCGTCACGGTCGGCCCAGCGCGCACCGAGCCGGTCGACGACCTCGGTCAGCGGGCGCACCAGCGCCGCGTCGAGCCCGGCGCGCAGGTCCTCGTCGTGCCGGGCGGCGCCGACGATGCTGGCCACGGCCCGCTCCTCGCGGGTCAGCGGCCGCTGCCACGACGCGACCAGGGCCGCGAGGTCGCCCCGCACCGAGCCCTCGTCCTCCGGGATCCCGACCAGCGTGAAGCGCCCGACGGCCGAGCGGGCCAGGGCCGACATCGACGGCCAGCGCCGGTAGATGCCGGCCTTGCCCGCCCGGGCCCGGGCGGCGACGCGGTCGCTGTTGAGCCGTCCCCAGCCCTCTTCGGCGAGGATGTCGACAGCGACCGCGACCAGTTGCTCGGACAGCTCGGCGCTCAGCGGGCGCCCCGGGGTGCCACTCACGAACGGAACCGTTCGCACGTCATCATGTTGTGCACAGTCACATCCTGACCTGTCGATGGAGTCACCACAACGACCAGGGGCATCTGATCACCCGGCGGGTCGCCGCGACCCCTCGCTCAGGCCCCGGCCGCGCCCTCGACGTGGACCCGCAGCCCCGCGCCGTCGTCGACGGACCAGCCGCGGTCCCGGGCGGTCTCCAGGAGGCCCTCCCAGCGCTGGGCCCAGTCGCCCGCGCCGGCCTGCGACCCGGCCTGCGACTCGGCGGCGGCCCGCAGCGCCGCGGCGTCCAGGACGCCCGAGTCGGCGTCCTCCAGCCGTCCGAGGCCGGCCTCGCGCAGTGCGGCGTCGGCCTCCTCGTCGGTCACCTGGCCGAGGGCCAGGTGCAGTCGCGCGAGGTCGTCGACGTCGACGACCCGCACCTCGGGACGCTCGTCGGCGCCCGTCACCACCTCGACGATCACAGCGACCTCCTAGAGCGTCGTGTCCTCAGACGTGCCACGGGAAGCGGGAGAAGTCCGGGTCGCGCTTCTCCAGGAAGGCGTCCCGCCCCTCCACCGCCTCCTCGGCCGTGTAGGCCAGCCGGGTGGTCTCCCCGGCGAACAGCTGCTGACCGACCAGTCCGTCGTCGATCAGGTTGAACGAGTACTTGAGCATCCGCTGGGCGGTCGGGCTCTTGGCCACGATCCGCCGGCCCCAGTCCAGCGCGGTCGCCTCCAGCTCGGCGTGCGGGACGACGGCGTTGACCATGCCCATGCGGTGGGCGTCGGCGGCGGAGTACTCGTCGCCCAGGAAGAAGATCTCGCGGGCGAACTTCTGGCCGACCTGACGGGCGAGGTAGGCCGAGCCGAAGCCGCCGTCGAAGCTCCCGACGTCGGCGTCGGTCTGCTTGAAGCGCGCGTGCTCGGCGCTGGCCAGGGTGAGGTCGGAGACGACGTGCAAGCTGTGCCCGCCCCCGGCCGCCCACCCGGGGACGACGCAGACGACGACCTTCGGCATGAACCGGATGAGCCGCTGCGCCTCGAGCACGTGCAGGCGGCCGCTGGTGCGCCCCTTCTCGTGCTCGTAGCCGTACCGCCCGCGCACCCGCTGGTCGCCGCCGGAGCAGAACGCCCAGCCGCCGTCGCGGGGGCTCGGGCCGTTGCCGGTCAGCAGCACGCAGCCGACGTCGGTGGACAGCCGGGCGTGCTCGAGGGCGGTGATGAGCTCGTCGACCGTCTGCGGGCGGAAGGCGTTGCGCACCTCGGGCCGGTCGAAGGCGATGCGGACGACGCCGGCGTCGACGGCACGGTGGTAGGTGAGGTCGCCGAGCTCCAGGCCCGGGACGGGCTCCCACGCCGCGCTGTCGAAGGTCTCCGAGACGTCGTCGCGGGCGCTCATGCCAGCAACCTAGCCGCGCCCGGGTCCCGGGGCAGGGCACGTCCGGCGCCCCGCGGCGCCACGATCAGGTGACCTGATCGTGGCGCGTCCTCCCCGGTCGCCCGCGGTCGGGGAGGACGCGCCGTGGGGAGGGAGGACGGACGGCGGGGGCGCGAGGCCGCCGGTAGCGTCCGTCCGGTGCCCGACGGCGCCGCCCTGCGCGTGGGCACCTTCAACATGGCCTCCGGCCGCGGCAGCGACGGCCGGGTCCTGACCGCGTCCCGGCTGGCCGCCGCCCTCGACGGCCTCGACGTCGACGTGCTCGCCGTCCAGGAGGTCGACGCCGGCCAGCCCCGCTCGGGCGGCACCGACCAGGCCGCCGTCCTCGGAGGCGCGCTCGGCGGGGCCGACTGGCGCGCCGCCGCCACGCTCACCGGCACCCCGAGCCCCTTCCGCGGCACCTGGACCGCCGCCGACCCGACCGCGCTGCGCGGTCCCGGCAGCGCGGTGACCGGACCGGCCTACGGCATCGCCCTGGTCAGCCGCCGGCCGGTGCGGCGGTGGGCGTCGCTCGGGCTGGGCACCGGGCGCGCGCGGCTGCCGGTGCGGGCCCCGGACCCCGCGACCGGCCGGCCGCGGCTGTGGTGGGTCCCCGACGAGCCGCGGATCGCCGTCGCCGCGTGCCTGGACGGGCTCACCGTGGTGGCCACCCACCTGTCGTTCTCGCCGCCCACCGCGATCGGGCAGCTGCGCCGGCTGCGCCGCTGGGCGGCGTCCCTGCCCGGGCCGGTGGTCCTGGCCGGCGACCTCAACCTGCCCGGCAGCGTGCCGGCCCGGCTGCTCCGGGCCACCCGGCTGGTCAGCGAACCGAGCTTCCCGGCGGGCTCGCCGCGCACCCAGCTCGACCACGTGCTCGCCCTCGACGGCGGGCTCTCCGGGTCCGGCGCCGCCGCGCACGCGCTGGCCGTCGGCGACCACCGGGCGCTCACCGTGACGGTGGCGCAGCGCTAGGCCGCGGCCTGGGACAGCAGCGGTCGCAGCCGGTCCAGAGAGGCGGCCAGGCCGGGGTGCAGGGTCACCTGGTGCAGCACGGCCAGCGGCACCCACGCCACGCCGGTGCTCTCGCCGTCGAGCTGCAGCCGGCTCGGGTCGAGCGGGCCGGCCGGGCGGGCCAGCACGGTGGTGTAGGCCCAGCCGCCGTGGTCGTCCACGGAGCGGGCGCCGAGCACCAGGGCGGCGGCGGGCAGCCCCAGCTCCTCCTCGACCTCCCGCAGCGCACCCTGCTCCGGTGACTCCCCGAGGTGCAGCGCGCCGCCGGGGGTCCCCCAGGTACCGCCGTGGTGCGACCAGAGCGCCCGGTGCTGGAGGAGCAGCTCGGGGCCCTCGTCGCCGTCACGGTGCACCAGCAGGCCCGCGGCGCCGGCCCGCCCCCAGTGCCGGTGCCCGAGGTCGCAGGTCGTCCAGCCGTCGGTGGGGGTCAGCCCGCTGGTCGCCACCCACCCAGTAGACCGCAGCCGCGCCACGGGCCGCCGGAGCGCACTGGCAGGATCCTGCGGGAGCAGCAGCCGAGGAACGGGAGGGTCCGTGACCACCACGACGACGATGGCCGAGGTCTCCGGCCTGGTGGGCCAGGAGCTGGGCACCAGCGACTGGTTCGAGGTGACCCAGGACCGGGTGGACACCTTCGCCGACGCCACCGGCGACCACCAGTGGATCCACGTCGACGTCGAGCGGGCGAAGGCCGAGAGCCCCTTCGGCGGGCCGATCGCACACGGCTACCTGACGCTGTCCCTGCTGGTGCCGCTGTTCGCGCAGGTCCTCGTGGTCACCGACACCGCGATGGGCGTCAACTACGGCCTGAACAAGGTCCGCTTCCCCTCCCCGGTGCCGGTGGGCTCCCGGGTGCGGCTGACCGCGACGCTCGAGGACGTCGAGCAGGTCGCCGGCGGGCTGCAGCTGACCTTCAGCGCCGTCATCGAGCGCGAGGGCAGCGAGAAGCCGGCCTGCATCGCCGAGCCGGTCTACCGCTACTACGGCGCCTGACGGCGGGCCCTCCCGCCCCCACCACACGTGGAAGGACCCTGCAGGAGGGCCGAGGAGCGAGACGGATACCGTGCCGAGCGTGCGGATCGCCGTCTTCACCGGCAGCCGGTCGGGACCGGCCGCGCACCAGCAGGCGGCTGCGGCGCTCGCCGCCGGGCTGGCCGTCGCCGGGGTCGGGCTCGTCTACGGCGGTGGGCACGTCGGGCTGATGGGCGCCGTCGCCGACGCCGCGCTGGCCGCCGGCGGCGAGGTGGTCGGGGTGATCCCGCAGCACCTGGTCGACGACGAGCTGGCCCACCCCGGGTTGCCGCGCCTGGAGGTCGTGGCCTCGATGCACGAGCGCAAGGCCCGCATGGCCGAGCTCGCCGACGCCTTCATCGCGTTGCCCGGCGCCGCCGGCACCCTCGAGGAGCTGTTCGAGGCCTGGACCTGGGGGATGCTCGGCCTGCACGCCAAGCCGGTCGCCCTGCTCGACGTCGACGGCTTCTGGCAGCCGCTGCTGGCCCAGCTGCGGCGGATGGCCGACGACGGCTACCTCGAGCGGCGTCGGCTCGACGCGCTCGGCGTGGTGACCGACGCCGCGGGCCTGCTCGACTTCGTCGCCGGCTACGAACACCCGCCGCGCAAGTGGCGGAAGGACCCCCTGCCCCCCGCCACCGGCTAGCTCGCGGCGGGACCCTGCCGGGGGCCGTAGCGTCGCCGTCGTGGAGCGCTGGGACGTCGTGGTCGTCGGCGGCGGCCCGGCGGGGGCAGCCGCCGCGCTGTCGGCCCGGGAGACGGGCGCCTCGGTGCTCGTGCTCGACCGCGCGGACTTCCCGCGCGACAAGGTCTGCGGCGACGGCATCGCCCCGGAGGCCCTCGACGTGCTGGCCGGCCTCGGGGTCGACGTCGCCGCGCTGGTCGCCGGCTACGCACCCGCGCCGCGGCTGTCGCTGCGCTCGCCCGGCGGGGCGGTGGTCGAGCGGGCCACGCACCGGCCGTCGTCGGTGGTGCCGCGGGAGGTGTTCGACGCCCGCGTGCTGGCCGCCGCGCTCGACCGCGGCGCGGCCTTCCGCCGGCACGCCGTCCGGTCGGTGACCCCGGGGCCCGACGGCGTGGACGTCGACGGCGTCCTGCGGGCGGGGGTGCTCGTGGCCGCCGACGGGGCGGAGTCCGTCGTCCGCCGCGCGGTGGGCCTGCCCCGCAACCGCGACGACCGGATGGCCGTGGCGCTGCGCGGCTACGCGCCCGAGCTGCCCGGTCAGGCCGGCACCCAGGTGCTGGTGACCACCGAGCAGCGCTGGCCTGCCTACGCCTGGTCGTTCCCGCTCGGCGACGGGCGGGCCAACGTCGGCTACGGCGAGCTGGTCTCCGGGGGCGCCACCCGGGCCGCCCTGGTCGAGGGGCTGACCCGGCTGCTGCCCGGCAGCTGGGCCGGCGGGGAGCCGGAGGGGCTGCGGGCGCACCGGCTACCGCTGTCGACCGGCCGGCCGCGCCAGCCCGACGGGCGGGTGCTGCTCGCCGGCGACGCCGCGTCGCTGATCAACCCGATGACCGGCGAGGGCATCTTCTACGCCGTCCTGTCGG
>NZ_JBFNXQ010000075.1:0-23381 GCF_041018925.1 Geodermatophilus maliterrae | reverse complement strand
TCGGCGAGATGAGTCGACGTAGTCGGGTCCGGCGCCCGACCCGTCACAGCAGGTGCTGGCCACATCGCAGGCTGGGCCTCGACCCGGACCGGCCGACAGGCCACAGTGAAGACGCGGTTCCGCCGCTGCTCGTGTTGACAAGGTGGAATGCCGGCACGGGCCGCCCTGAGCAGCCGCCGGTTCTCGATGCAGTCTACCCATTCCAAGGTCGCCAGCTGGATGGGACCGAATTAGAGCGACGGGCCACGGCATTTGGAACCACTCGATCGTGAACAGGCCGATCCATGGATCAGCGGCGTTGTCGGAGGAGCTCCCGCGCGAGCCAACGGAGGTGACCGCGCCGATCTCGGCTAGCCGGTCGGTGCAGCGAATCGCCGCCGCGGTTGATCGCGGGCATCGGGTCCAAGCGGGTCGACGAGCATGCTGCCGCGTCGGTTGACACTTAAGACGGCGACCTCGAGCGGCAGCCCTGCGGCGTCGACCAGCAGGTGGTACTCGCTGCCGCGCCTTCACCCGGTCGGGGGGGCGCCCCGAGCGGAGTCTCTCATCCCCGGACGCTGACTGAGTCCCGGCTGGCCTAGGACCGGTCAGCTCGCCCCGCTTCCCGAGCCGGTCCAGGACGGTCTGGTGCACCTGATCGAGGACGCCGGCGTCGGCCCACTCGCGCGTCCGACGCCGGCAGGTCCAGCCCGAGTCGTGAGCGAGCGCGGTCGGCAGCGTGGTTCAGCCACTGCTGGTCGACAGCACGAGGGTGACGCCCTCGAGCAGGTCGCGGTCGGAGGTCGGTGTCCGCTTGGTGCGCCCGTGCCCCGCCGGGCGCCGGGGTGGTATCAGGCGATCCTCTGCAACGGCGCGGGGCCTGAGGAGCTACTTCTGCCCATCCTCAGCGCGTCGCATCTCCATCCCCCATTGACAACTGGGTCCCGCGCGGTTCCAGAACGCATGGTGATCGATTCGCCTTTTTCATCGGGCTTGAGCAGCCTAGTGAGGTTTATGTCGTCCATGAAGTGGCTGACTCGGCCTAGCAATGGCAGAGTTCGACACCTGGTGGACAGCCATCCTTCACCAGACGAACGGGGGAGCCGTGGTGGACACCGCGGGGAGCAGACCCGCACAGGACGTCGAGACACCGCTACGAACCGGTGGTGCCTCAAGCCGGAACCCGGGCGTGGCCCGGGCTGCAACAGTGCCGCCCACGAGTTGGCCCACCGTGCAGGGCGTCCGGAGCGGCGGTGAGCCCTGGTGGTTGCGCTGGGGGGTCAGCCCCTACCTCATGCTGGGCGACGTGGCCGCCTTCGCGGTCGCCACCGTGCTCACGCACCCAGGGTCGCCGGTGCACGTGCTCGTCCTGCTGTTCCTGCTGGTCGTCTTCTGGCGCGCGGGCCTGTACCGGTCACGCCTCGACCTGTCGCTCCTCGACGACCTGCCCTACATCGCCGCGGCGATGCTCGTGGCCTTGACCTTCAAGGTGGCCTTCTTCGCCATGCTGCCCGAGGTCGATCCCCCTCCTCGGCAGGTCGTGCACGCGCTGGTCCTCCTCGCGGCGGTCCTGGTGGTGCGGTGGATTGCCTACTGGGCGGTGCGCACCGCCCGCTGTCGGCGCATGGTCCGGCACCGGACCCTGATCCTCGGAGCCGGTCCGGTCGGTGCACGACTGGCAGCCACGTTGAAGGACCGCGGGTACTATGGCCTCGACCCGGTCGGATTCCTCGAATCCGAACTCCCGGAAGACGCCAGGGCCCTGCTCGCGGCTCCACTGCTCGGCGGCTACGAGCAGCTCGGAACGGTGATCAACGAGTACGCCATCCGTGACGTGATCGTGGCCTACGGGGGGGCAGCGGAGGACGACCTCGTCGACATCCTCCGAACCTGCGATCGTCTGGACGTAGAGGTCTTCATCGTCCCCAGGCTGTTCGAGCTGCACAACGTCAATCGATACACCGACGAGATATGGGGCATCCCGCTCGTCCGGGTACGCCGCGCTGTCTTCCGCAGCGTCTGGTGGCGGGCGAAGCGTCTGGTCGACGTCGCGGTCGCGGGCGTGATGCTGGTGTTGCTCTCTCCGGTACTCGCTGTTTGCGCTCTCGCGGTTCGCTTCGAGGGTGGCCCGGGCATCATCTTCCGGCAGGAGCGGGTCGGGCTCGACGGCCGCCCCTTCCAGGTGCTCAAGTTCCGCTCCCTCAGGCCGGTGGACGACACCGAGTCGCAGACGAACTGGAACATCAAGCACGACGACCGGCTGGGGCCCGTCGGCAGGTTCCTCCGAGCGACTTCGCTGGACGAACTGCCGCAGCTGTGGAACATCCTGCGCGGCGACATGACCTTGGTGGGTCCACGTCCCGAGCGACCGCACTTCGTCGACCAGTTCTCCACGCACATACCGCGCTACACGGCCCGTCACAGAGTGCCGGCCGGGCTCACGGGATGGGCCCAGGCCCATGGCCTTCGGGGTGACACCTCGATCGAGGACAGGGCGCGCTTCGACAACTACTACATCGAGAACTGGTCCCCCTGGCTGGACATCAAGATCATTTTCAAGACCGTGGGGCAGGTCCTCCGGCGGCAGGGCGGTTGACACCACTGTGCCTCCTGGAGCGCCCGTGGCCCACGGTGCGCGTCGACCGCTGGGTTGACCAGGTTCGGAGATCCACCGGCCGAGGATGCCCCACATGTGGACATGGGTGGTCGTGGGGCTGAGTACATGGCTCCTCGTCTCAACGGCGCTCGGTGTCGTCACCGGTCGGTGCATCGCGCTGGCCAACGAGACCTCCTGGCAACAACGGTGCAGCCCTGCTGCGGTTCCGGAGGTCGCCCCTGCCGGAGTCGCGCTTCCTCCCCATCCAGAGGTCGCCATCTGACCGGCTGACGCTGCCCGCCTCCGGCCGGACGGGCCGAGCGGCGGCGGACTGAGGGCGGCCGCGCAGGGGAGGCACCCTGATCGCTCATGGTGTGCCCCGACCCGTACGGGCGTGTGGGTCAACAGAGCGATGACAGGGGCCCGCCGTAGGAGACGGCCGTCCCGAGGGCGGACTGCCGGGGAGGCGTGCGGACGGTTCGCGAAGCTGCGACGGACGTGACTAGCAGATCTCAGAGCAGACAGAGCCGTGAACGGTTTCCGTGGGTATTCAGACCTGCACTCTCAGTACTTATCGACGCATATCATGGAGTCTTCGTGTGTCATCGCATCATTGGTCCGGCAGTCGCAGCCCTGCTCGTCCTACTGACCGCTTGTAGCCCCGTGGAAGGGGGACAGTCCTTCGACCCCCAACTGTCCCCGACCGGCTTTGTCGCGGACGGAGGGACTCGGGGCGCCGCCTCTGAGATGGACATGGTCATGACTGCGGACACGCGTACGCGCGGACGGCCGACGGCGCCGCCGGGTAGCACCCCGACGACGGCTCCCAGCACCCCGACGACGGCTCCCAGCACGGATGCACCATCCCCCGGACCGGATGCGCCGTCCACGAGCACGGAGCCCGCACCTGCCGGTATGCAGGGCCCGGGCGCTGGCGACCGAGCCCACCGGATCGGGGTGTCCATACCTGCGGCCTACCTCCACCATGCCGACGTCCAGGCGATGAACGCGCGGCTCGACGAGGTCGTCGCGCTCGGTGCGCGCTGGGTGCGCACCGATGCCAACTGGTCCTGGATCGAGCCGCGCCAGGGCGCGCCAGACTGGTCAGAGCTGGATGCGCTGGTGTCGGCAGCGGATGCTCGCGGGTTGGATGTGCTGCTCGTCGTCGGCAGGATGCCCGAATGGGCGCGACCGGCAGGTACGACCGAGCTGCACGGCCCGTCCTCGGCTGCGGAGCGCTCGCTCTTCGCCGACTTCACCGGGCGTCTGGCCACCCGCTACGCCGCCCAGGTGGATGCGTGGGAGGTCTGGAACGAGCCCAACCTCGACCAGTTCTGGGCGCCCAGTCCCGACCCCGCGAACTACGCGGCGGTGCTCCGGGCCGCCTACCCGGCGATCAAGTCGGCGGATCCGGCCACCCCGGTGCTCATCGGAGGTTCCGGCGGCGCCTCGTCCGGTGACATCGACAGCGTGACCTGGTATCGGGGGGTGTACGCCAACGGCGCACAGCCTTACTTCGATGCCGCCACCATGCACCCATATCAGGACTGGCGGGCCGCTGCATCGGGGCACCAGAACACGGGTGAGATGGCCCGGGTGCCCGCTGTGCGGCAGATCATGACCGAGAACGGCGACGGGGCCAAGCCCATGTGGGGCACGGAGTTCGGTGCCCCGACCTCCGGCTCTACCGCCACGACCGAGGACGGACAGCGTGTGGTCTACACGGACGGCCGGGACCTGTGGTTCTCCCGGGAGTCGGGCGTGCTCTTCGCCTACTACGGGCGGGACCGGGCGGCATACGGCGCTTCGACCAGCCGTAGCCCCTACTGGGGCCTGATGCGGTCCGACGGCACCCTCAAGCCGGCGTACGACGCCCTGGCAGCCTGGATCGCCGCCGGTTGAGGTGGAGCGGGGCGACCGCACCGATGTCGAACACCAACTGCCAGGAGGCCCAACCGTGCGCCGAGGATGATCCTGACCGATGGGCAGTTGCGGCTCCACCGCCCGGTTGAGGAGCACGCGGGAGGTGTGACCGACGCGCTGGTGCCGTCGCCGCGCCGGCCGGTCCTCAGGTAGGAGGCGTCGTCACGCCGTCGCACCCGTCCGAGCGCCACCGGGCGCTGAGTCGCGCCATGAGTCAGGGGTCTTCAGGTCTGTTGTGTGAACGGCCCCCGGATGGCGAACGTGTAGCCCGGCCGCTGCAGGTTCGCGAACAGGATGCGCCCGTCGGGGGAGAACACCGGGCCACAGAACTCGGAGTCCTCCTGCGGGCCCTCACTGCGGGCCATGAAGAACACCTCCCCGCTGGGGGTGGCGCCCAGCAGATGGGGACGCCCGTCGCCGTCCTCGGCGATCATCACCCCGCCGTAGGGAGAGACGGTGATGTTGTCCGGACCGTCGGGATCGACTTCCTGGTCCTCGGACGGAGCAAAGCGCAGGCGCAGGGTGAAAGTCCCGGCGCGGGGGTCGAGGAACCACACCTGACCGTCGTGGGTCGCGGCCTCGCCGTCATCCGCGCGGGCGAAGGACGAGACGACGTAGGCACCGCCGTCCCCCCACCACGCCCCCTCCAGCTTGCGCGCTCGAGTCACCTGGTCGTCCGTGAACTGTCGGCGCACCGACGTCCGGGCCGCATCCCGGTCCGTGACCGGGACCCAGTCGACCGCGTAGGTGGTACCGACCTCAGTTGCCACCGACAGATCGGCGACGTGCTAGCCGTCCTCGGTAGACGCCCGCAACGCTTCGAGCGTCCCGGCGTCATCACCCAGCCCGCGCAAGCTCCCCTTGCCCAGCGGCAGCGCGTCCGGTGGCGGTGTGTAGCGGTAGAACAGACCGTTGGGATCGCCGGCGTCCTCGGTGAGGAAGAGCACCTGGTCGTGGGGGTCCACGACCACTGCCTCGTGGGGGAAGCGGCCCAGGGCCTTGATCGGCTGGGGGTTCCGGTTGGCCTCTTCGTCGAAGGGGTCGACCTCGAAGACGTAGCCGTGCGGCCGGCTGAGCACGTACTCGGTCTCTTCGCATGAGAGCCACGTGTCCCAGGGGGTCCGGCCGCCCGCGCAGTTGACGTGGGTTCCCGCCAGGCTCACGTACTCCCGGACCCGGTTGCACTCGGCGTCAACCACGAGCGTGGTGGTACCGCCGCGCGCGGCGGGGTCGTAGACCAAGCCGTCGACGTGGGGAACGGGGTGCTCCTCGTCGTCGCCGATCTCGTGGTTGCGGATCAGGACGGACCCCAGGCCGTCGGGTGACCTGAAGGCCGCGGCACCGTCAGGGTCCGACGGAGAGGGTTGCCCGCTGTCCAGGACCGTCACCCCCTCCTGGGCGACCACCTGGTAGTGGAAGCCCTCGGGGAGGGCGAGCACCCCCTGAGGGTCCCGGACGAGTGGGCCGTAGCCGACGATCCGCGCACGAACCGGCTCGGGGGACCCCTGCCCCAGCGTTCCGGCCAGGACCACACCCAGCGCTCCCGCCGCAGTGACGCCGAGCACCGCGCGCCGAGTGACCGGACGACTCACTGCCCCTCCCGAACGCCACCGGTCGCGTCACCGACCTGCCTCGCTCGACGGAACGATACCGGCGGGATGACGCGGAGCGTGGCGGCGGACGATTTCAGGCCCGGAGGGCAGGCGCCAGCCCTGCCGTCGAGCCAACCCGTCTGTGTGCTGTCGTCCGTGATCACGGCTGGTGGCGGGAGGCGCATGTCGAGACCCGAGTCCAGTGCACCCTGGGGATGACGGCGCTCCGCTCGTCGGTGGGCGCCGCCATGGGTCCTGTAGACGCGCTCGATGAGTCTCTGGGCGCCGACCGAGCGCGCGACCTGCGGCTCCGGTAGCTTTCGGGCGACGATGTCGGCCGATGGCGTTTCTGATCGGCGCGCCGGAGTCTCCGATCGATGTACGGGGTGGGTGGTGCAGCTTCCCATGCACGCGACCACCGGGATGTCCCCCGACCCGGTAGGGAGTCGACGGTGACCTGGCGTGGAGCGCGGAGCGCTCCCCGATCGATGCCGGGTGTCCGCACGTGGTGAGAGGACTGCGTCGCTACTGGGCGCTTGCCCTGGTCGTCGCCCTGACGGCGATGGCGGTCGTCGTCTCCGCCCTGGCGCTGGCCCCCCGGACGTACACGGCGACCGCCGTCGTGGCCATGGTGCCCCGACCTGAGCCGAGGGCGAGTGGGGACGTCCTCCGGCTCACCATCCCGACCTACTCCACCCTCGCCACGTCACAGAGGGTGGCAGCCGACCTGGCAGGCCGCTTCCGGGAAGACGTCGATCTCATCCTCGCAGCAGTCACGGCGGAGAACCCTCCGTCGTCGAACACCATCCTCCTGTCGGCTGCCTGGGGCGATGCCGAGGAGGCTGCGGAGATCGCCAACGGTCTGGCCGACGAGGTGATCGAGGCGGCGGCCACCGATCCCCTGCTGACCGGTTCCCTGGTCGCCGCCGCCGTCCCGCCGACACGACCCAGCTGGCCGCCGCAGCAGGCGAGTCTGGTCGTCGGCGCGCTCCTCGCGGTCGCCCTGGGCGTCGCCGTCGCTGTCGTCGCTGACCGCCGGCGACCGCTGGTCTCGTCCCCTGCAGACGTCGTCCGGCTGGTCGAGGAGGACCACCTGGACGTGCCGGTGCTGGTCACCGGCACCGCGGTCACCGGCACCGCGGAGTTCGTGGCGCGGACCGTCGAGGACCGACTCGCCGCCTACGGTGGCAGGGGCATCCCTCAACTCGAGTTCAGCACCGTGGACCAGTCCTCGTCGCGAGCTGTGGCTCTCGCGGTGAGCGCTGCCGCGGCACTGTCCCGTCGAGGACGCCGTGTCCTGGTCTGCCTCGAGGAGCACGAGCGTGTCCTCGTTGAGCAGCCCGACGTCGCCCGGGAGTTGGCTCACGCGGTCCCGGGGCAGGTCGTCCTCGAGTCCCCGCCCGGCGAGGCGCCATCCCGGGGCATCCGGGATGGCGGTGTGGGGCTGGAGATGGTGGACCTGACTGTGCGGCTCGTCCGGGCGACGGAGAACCTCGAGGAGGTGATGCCGCCGAAGTCGCGTCTCGGCGTCGTCGCCACGGTGGCACCGGACACGTCGAGCCACCACGTGCGTACGGTGCTGCACGTTCTCGGTGAACGTGGGATCCCCGTGCTGGCGGTCTGCTACCTCATCAAGCGACCGGCTGAGTCGGTCCCCGCTCTCGCATGACTCAGCGAACTGCCTCACTCTGGAGCGGGTGACCGAACCGGCGTACCGCAGGGGCGCGGTCGAGCGGTGCCTTCGCGGTCGGTGACCCGGGAGTCCCGAGGCGGACGTCCCCTCCGTGTCGAGTGGATCGAGGTCGACGCGACGGAGGTCCCCCGACTACCCCGGGAGCGCGACGAGGACTTGGACACCTGCAGGCGGGAGACCAGCGGCGCGGCGATCGCCCCCCGGGTGTCCTACCGTTGGGCACCGCGCGCGACGTGATCACCGTGGGAGGGGGACACGTGGCCATTCCGTCCCCTCGCGTATCGCTCGACTGGTCGTCCGAGCAACCGGCCGACCGCCGCGGACTGCCCGCGGTGACGTCAACGGCAGGACGACGCGACGCAGATCGCTCGTCGGCGTTCTGGCGCGGTTGCCTCGTCGTCGCGGGCACGCTCGCGACGCTGCTCCCCATCAGCCTCATCCTCGGTGTCGACCTCGCTGTGGCGGCCGCGGTGCCGTTGGGCGTCCTTCTACTGGGCCGAGCCGTGCGCAGTCCCCGCTGGGCTGTCCTGACCTTCGTCCTCGTCATCCCCGTCGGGCTGAGCGAGGCGCTGGCCCTCGGACCTGTGGACCTGGTCCAGGTGCTCGCCGCCGGAGTCGTCCTCCTGGTGGCCTGGCAGCGGATGCTCGCCGGTCAGGCACCCCTCCGGTGGCACCCGAGCGCGGGATGGGCGGTTGCGCTGGCGGTCATGGCAGTCATCTCGTCGGTCACCGCACTCGACGTCATGTTGGGGGTCCGCCAGACGGCTGCGTTGGTCGTCGCGGTCGCTCTGGCGCTGGCCGTCAACGCTGCCTGTGCTGGGGGGCCGGACCTGAGGCACGTCGTCCTGGTCCTGGCCACCGTCGGTGCGGGAGTCTGCCTCTACAGCCTGACGCAGAGCGGGGACATCGAGGCTGTCGCCGACAACGCCGGCGCGGTCGAGAACCGGGCGGTCGGAATCTTCAGTAGTCCGAACGAGCTGGGGAACTTCAGCGGGATGCTGATGATGGTCGGCATCGGCTTGGCGGTCGGTGCGCGCACGCGGCGCGAGCGCATCATGGGCGGGGCCTGCGCTGTCACCGCGGCGGCGGCGTTGACCGTCAGCCTCTCCCGGGGCGCCTGGATCGGCGCCGTCCTCGCCGTGGCGCTGCTTGCCCTCCTGTCGGTCAGGGCCCGACACGCCCTCGCTGTCGTCCTGGGCATCGTGGTCGTCGTGACGCCGCTGGCGATGCCACGGATGGCTCCTGAGTTGTGGGACGTGGTCCGGGAGAGAGCCGTGTCGGTCGCCGAGCCGGAGGCCAACCCGGACGACGCTCGGCCGCTCATCTACGCCGAGGCGCGGCGGCAGATCATGCAGAAGCCGCTCACCGGGCAGGGTCCAGGCAACTACCCGGTCGCCTCGCAGACCGCTGAGTCGATCGCGCCGGTGAACGTGCTGCACGCCCACAACGTCATCCTCGCGGTGGCTGCCGAGACCGGGCTACCGGGGGCTGCCGCCCTCAGCGGGTTGACGTTGAGCGTCGCGTGGCGGGTCCTGCAGGTCCGCTCGCGACTACCCGTGCGGGATGCGGACCTGATGCTGGGACTCTCCCTGAGCCTGGTCGTGATGGTGGGACAGGGGCTCGTCGACTTCGTCTTCAGGAACCCGACACTGCTGTTCCTCGTCTGGGTGCTCCTGGGCCTGGTCTTCGCTGCGACGAGGCCGCAGACGCAGCCGGACGCACCGGCACGGTCGGCCGTCCCGCAACCGTCCGCGCGGTGACACCCCGACCTGTGACCGCCGGGACCTCGGAGGCATCGCTGTCGGTCGGGCTCAGGCCTGAGGGGGCTCGCCGTATGGGCGTGCCGGTCGGGGGCGCCGCAGGGCCTCCTCGGCCACTCCACGGGCGCCGGCGACGTCGAGGTTCAGGAGTCGATGACCGATGAGCACGACCAGCAGCATGGCGAACTGTGCCCGAGCCCGCGGCGTCTGCGGGAAGTTCTTCTCGAACAGGTAGCTCCGGTTGCGGACCACCTGGTGCCCGAAGACCCGTCGGTCCTTGGATCGGAAGCCGGCGTTGTCGTGATCGATGACGGCGTCACCGAGGTACCGGATGCGGCCGCGTCGAGCGAGTCGGCAGGAGAAGTCCTCGTCCTCGGCGAGCGCGTACCCCTGGAGTCGTTCGTCGAAGCGCACCTCGCGGGCCAGCGGCGTGCGGGCGGACATGAAGGCGCCCTGCATGAACTCGATGTCCGTGGTCACCGTCTCGTCGACCAGGCGCCGCGGATAGCCGGCGGCCGTGAAGGTGCCGTCCCGGCCGCACCCGCGCAGCAGCGCGCGCACGCGCGAGCTCTTCCCGCCGACCCGGTTGCTCGCCGGCTCGATCACCCGCCCAGTGGCCCCGACGACGTCCGGGTCGGCGTAGGCAGTCAGCAGGCGGGCGAGGGTGTCCGGCCGTACCCGGGCGTCGTCGTCCAGGAAGAGGACGACCTCGCCACCTGCGGCATCGAGCCCGGCGTTGCGCTGCCGGGTCAAACCACGAGGAGCAGGGAGGTGCCGGATGGCGATGAGGGAGTCGCGTCTCCGGGCGACCACGGGTTTGGCGCCCCGGTTCTCGTCACCGTCCACCACGAGGACCTCGCTGGGGTGGACCGTCGAGGCGGTCAGGCTGTCCAGCGCTCGCTCGAGCGGTTCCGGACGGCCCAGAGTCGCGATGACCACGCTCAGCGTCGGAGTCTCCATCAACAGAGCGCTGCCTGCTCGGCCAACCGGACGACCCCGGTGGGATGCCTCATCTCGCCACCTCTCGATACAAGCCCGACAAGCGCTCGGCCATATGCGCGATCGTGAGGTCTGCCGCCCGCTCTCGACCACGGGCGACGGCGTACGCCCGCGCGGCCGGGTCCACGACCAGACGGACGATCTCCTGCGCGAGGGCCACCCGGTTCCCGACCTCGACCAGACGGCCGGCTCCCTGTAGCACCTCACCGGTGGCCCCGACGTCGTAGCCGGCGACCGGCACGCCCAGGGTGATGGCCTCGGCGGCCACGAGCCCGAAGCCCTCGCGTCCGGAGCCGTCAGGGCGTGGCACCGTGGGTACACAGACGACGTCGGAGGCCGCGATCACAGCTGCTGCCGGCTGGTGACCCGGCATCTGCACCCGGTGGGACACTCGCAGACGGCGGGCGCGCTCGCTCAGCCGTTCCCGCACACCCGGGTGCTGCGGGTCGTCCGCGCCCACGAGCAGGGCCGTGACGTCGGGGATCTCCGACACGACGTGTGGCAGGGCCTCGAGCAGTTCGCTGTGGCCCTTCGCCGGATCGAGCCGACCGATGACGGTGACGACCGACCCGGCCAAACCGAGCCGGCGGCGCAGCTCATCGGCTGCCTCGACCGCCCGCACCGCGTCGATGCGGACGCCGGGATGGATGATGACGGTCCGGGCGGTGCGTTCCAGGGCGGACGCGACCTCACGGCTCACGCACGCCACGGCCGCGCAGGAGCGCGCGAGTGCCCGCCCCACAGGGCCGTCGAGGGACACGTCGTGCTTCATCCAGACTACCGGCACCGGTCGCAGCGGCGCGGACAGGCGGGTCGCTGCGACGGCGACCACTGCCGCCTTGACACCGTTGCCGTGGACCACCTGGGGACGGACACGGCGCAACAGCACCGCGAGCCTGGCGGCCGAGCGGGCCATGGCTGCCCTCGAGCCGGACGTGGCGATGACCTCGACCGAGTGGCCGCGGTCGCGCAGTCGCCCGATGAGCGGACCCTCCTGCAGCGCCACGACCCCCGAGACGGTGTCCGAGGGCAGTGCGTCGAGCAGGTCCTCGAGCACCCGCTCGGAGCCGCCCATCTGGCTGTGGGACGAGACGAACAGCACCCGGGGTGGGGACACCGTCCCGACCTGCTGCCGGGATCGCGCCGGTGTTCTCACTTGCGCCTGCCAGGCACGACGCTCATCAGCACTGCGAGGTTGGCCGGTTGCCATCGCCGTGCGGCCAGGAGCCACACCGCCAGGTAGCAGGCACCCGCCAGAACGAGGGCCGGGAGGACGGGGAGCGGGATCAGCGCGACCGCGGCGGCAGGGACGGAGCTGAGCATCGGGAGCGCCAGCGCACTGACCATGCCGAGGGCCCCGAAGCTGCGGCGTGCGACGGCCACGAGCAACAGCGCTTCCAGGAGGTAGGAACCGGTGGTGGTCAGCGCCGCCCCCAGCGTCGACAGCGGTGGCAGGAGCAGGAGGTTGGCCACGAGGTTGGCCACGGCCGCGATCAGGCTGGTGACCAGCGCGACCCCGTTGCGTCCCTGGGCCACGAACGCGTAGCTGAACAGGTAACCGACCGCGAACGCCAACGGCGTGAGCGCCAGTACGCGCAGGACCGTGGCGCCGGTGTCGGCGTAGTAGTCCCCGAAGAGCAGGGCGAGCACGTCCGGTCCTCGGACGATCATCAGCGCAGCGAACGGCGCGAAGACGAACGCGGTGACCGAGAGGCCGCTGGAGAGCGCGCGGCGGAGGCTGGCGAGGTCGGCCGCCGAGGCCATCGCCGGATAGGTGACCCGGGATACTGCCCAGGTGACGAACAGGACCGTCTCCACGAGGCGGTACGGAGGCGTGTACTCCGCCACCGCGGTGTCGCCGTGGAACCAGCCGAGCATCAGTGTGTGGGCGCGGAACAGGAACATCGCGACCAGGGCGTCGATCCCCAGGGGAACGGAGAGCCTGGCCGTCCGGCCGAGGGTCCGTTTCGTGATCCCGGTCCACGACGGTCGGCCGCCGGCGCGGGCCACGACGAGGAAGAGCGCCGCCGTTCCGAGCAATGTGATTGCGACGTAGGCCGAGGAGAGCCCGACCAGTCCCCACCCTGCGGCGAGCGCCCCGATGGCCGCCCCTGCGGTCAGCAGTCGCTGCCCCACGAGGACGAGCGCAACGGTCGACTGGCGCCGGAGCACCCCGGCGACATTGCGGGGCGCGTGGGCGTAGCTCTCGAGTACCGCAGCGACCAGCATGGCGACGAGCGCGAAGCGATCCTCCGCGGTGGGCCGCGTGAGGGCGCCCGCGGCGGCGCCCAGGACCACTACCGGGACCGCGAGCATGGTCCGGAGCAGGAGTAGTTGCGCGTACTGGCCGGGGAGGCGACTGCGGTCCGCGCCCACCTGTTGGACGAGCAGCGCATCGAGTCCCCAGGCGGGGAGCACGGCCAAGAGCATGCCGAAGGACAGTGCGTAGGAGAACGACCCGAACTCGGCCGGCGTGAGGACGCGAACGGCGTAGAGGAGCAGTGCGAGGGTGACGACCTTGCCGACCACCTCGGCGATCGAGAGCAGGAGGACGGCGCGGGCGCTCCGGCGGACCCCCGGGTCTGTCGCCTCGGCAGGCTCGATGCCTGTTCCGGCGGGGGAGCCCTTCGGTGTGCCCGCCCCACGCGTCGCGGTCAACCGCACCCCTTCGATGAACTACCCGAGGTCTCGGGTGGGCAGGACCACTTCCGAGTACCCGGATGATGCGGGAGCGGGCCCCTCGACGCCACCGGTGCTGTTCCGGGCAGGTGTGGGCGTCCTCCGTTCACCTCTGCTCCCGTAGTTCTTGCTGCAGCCGGTGCCAGACCGGCTTGGGTTGTAGGTCCCTGTCGAGCAACCCGTAGTTGTCGATGTGGACGGACCCGCGGTCCGAGTCCCGCTCGCGGTACCAGAACACGTGGGTGACGAAGGGATACCGGTCGGCCAGGAGGTGCAGGGTTCGTGCGAGGTAGTCGGCCTGCTGCTCGGGGGTGACACCACGCTCGTAGTGCGCGACGTCCGGACCGTTCTGCGCGTGGCTGCTCCAACCGAACTCGGTGAACCAGATCGCCTTGTCCGCGTCGCCGTTTCGGGCCATGAGCTCGCGAACGGCGGGCACGTGTGTCAGGCGCCACTTCGTCCCGTCGTCCGGCGCTTCCGGCTCCGTGTCGCTGAACGCCTGATAAGCGTGTGTGGCCATCACGTCGAAGTGGTCACCGGCCCCGGCCCCGTAGGCCTGCTCTATCCACTCGGAGTCGTTGTAGGCCGTACCGCCGAAGACGACGGTGGCTCCCGGCTCGGCCTCCTTGATGGCGCGGTAGGAGGCGCGGAGGAGGCTCACGTACGTGCCAGGGTCAGCGCCCGCGAAGAACTGCGGGTCGTTCGGCTCGTTCCAGATCTCCCAGGCCGCCACCCGGGTGCCGAAGTGGTCGGCTGCCCAAGCGGCGGCAGCGCCGTAGTCCTCGGGATCCGTCGGGGCTGTACGCTCCCCTGCTCCACCGTTCGCCCAGCCAGGGGTCAGCCAGAAGGTCGCGAGGACCTGGAGCCCCCGTTCCGCGGCCATGCCGATGACGCGATCGGCCAGACCAGTCCCCCACTCGGAGTAGGTCTCACCGGACTCGGGTTGCAGCATGGCCCAGGACAGGTCGATGCGGACCCACTTGGCCCCTGCCTCCACGAGCCTGTCGAGCACGATGGCCCGCTCGTCGTCGTTGTAGCTCTCCCACAGGCCGTGGAACTGCACGCCCACCGTCGGCAGTGGCGGCTCTGCGGCCTCCGTCTGCCGACGTCCCGCCCACAGGGTCACAGCCGCCAGGACGACGACCGCTGTCAGAGCGACCGCGAGCATGGGCCGGACCCGAAGCGCCGACCTTCCCGAGCTCACCCGACACCTCTTCCGCTGAGGGCCTGCCAAGCATGCGTCGGTCGGAACGACCGCGCCAGCCGCCCGGACCGCGCGAACGATCCACCCGGAGTGCTGACCGCTGTGTGGGTGCAGGGTCCGTACGCCCGCAGGGCCTCCGGCCGCCGGGGGAGACAGGATCAGTCTGCGCTGGCCCGCTCCACCATGGCAGCGGCCATCCGGGGGCCTCCCAAGAACTGCGTCGGCCGGTCGACACGATCCTGTAGTCGCCCGGCGAAGTGCGCCACCTCGACGTCCGGGAACAGGTCACCGTCGAGTCCCACGGCCTCCGCGGCGACCTTCGCCGCTCGTCGCCCCTCCACGAAGAGAGGAGCAGCATCCCAGGCGGTGGAGAAGGCCTCGAGGACTTCCTCCGTGGACCATCGCACCAGCCCCAGTCGTTGCTCGAAGTCCGACTGGACGAGGTTGAGGACGTCCGTGCCCGGGAGGCCCCGCCGCGCCAGCTCCCAGTCGACCAGACCGCTCACCCGTCCGTCACGCACCATCAGGTTCTGGGCGGAGACGTCGCCGTGGCAGGTCACCGAGACGCGCGCGGCCCGGAGTCGGTCGAGGCTCGAGCGCACCCTCGTCACGGTCTTGGGGGTCAACAGGCCCTCAGCCTCGGCTGTCAGATTCTCGGTGGGATCGGAGTCGTCTCGCGAGACGACTCCGAGGCGTTCCAGCATGGCCGCTGTCTCCGCCAGCTGCTGACTCCAGCCAGCAGCGAGGACCGCATCGTAGGACAGCGGTTCGAGAGCGAGGGGATGGCCTGGCAGTGCCTCCTGCACGCGTGCCCTTCCCACGTGTCCGAGGTGACGAGGCACAAAGTCGAGCGTCGACACCTTCTCGAGGACGGCTGCCTCGGCATCGACCCGGGGGTCGTCCCCCTCGGGGATCTTGCAGACCAGCAACGGGTCGGGATCCTCCCCGAAGACGAAGACCAGCCGGCCGAGTGAGCGACGCAGGACCATCAGGGCCAGGTCGGGTGGCTCCGCGGGGATCCTGTTCGAGTGCCGGGCCAGGTCTCTCCAGCCTCGGCCGAGCTCGTCCCGGAGCCGGTCCAGCTCCGGGTGCTCCCTCCGAGGGGAGAACGCCAGGAGTACCGACAAGGGCAGGTGTGCGAGTCCGTGCCTCGCGACGGCGGCGCGGACGGCGCCGAACCTGCCGGCCGCTGGCAGACTGCACCGGAGCAGGGCGTCGACGAGGGTGAGGTGGTAGCGACGCGGGTGGGGGACCCGGACGTCCAGCGTGACGGGCAGGGGATGGTGCGACCTCACGTACCGTGCCGCGTGCACCGCAGCACGGTAACGCCTCATGTCTGACCAGGCCGCTCGAGGGTGACCGATCGGAGGACGCGCGGGTGCAGGAGACATCGCTCGGCCGGATTCTGAGCGTCCTACGGGCCCGCTCGTGGCTGGTGCTGCTCCTCGCGGTGCCCGTCGTCCTCGCCGCTCTCTGGTTCGCGAGATCCCAGCCACCGATGTACCAGTCGCAGATCGTCCTGACGTTCAGCCCGGGCCCCGCCGGGACCGCGGACAACGCGTTCGTCCGGCTCGTGCCGCGCTACCTGTTGACCGCCACGGCTGCGACCTCGCTGAGGACCGCTGAGGCCGCAGCAGGCCTGCCGTCGGGCGCCCTCGGCAACGCGGTGACGGCGGAGAACCCCACCGGGAGCCTGCAACTGGAGCTGACCGCGACGACCGGGGACGCGGGTCGTAGCGAGACGGCCGTTGCGGCGCTGGCGGACTCGGTCCTGAGTGCTGCCGACGCCGATCCCCTCGTCGACGCCCAGGTCATCGTCGGACCGACCGAACCCACCGACGTCACCCCGATCAGGAGGCAGGTCGCCGTGGCCGCGGGGACGGCACTGTCCGTGGTGCCGGGCATCACCCTGGCCTTCATCCTGGAGGGTCTGCGGCCACGGATCAGGATCCGTGAGGACGTGGAGCAGCTGGGGATCCCCGTGGTGCTGTCGACGCGGCGCCGGGAGCTGCGCAGGATGGTCGCCACCAGGCGGGGGAGGGTGCCCGATGTCCTGACATCCGTACGGTTGCAGATGACGGCCGGCGCGCCGAAGCACGGCACTCGAGCCGTGGTCGTGACCTCGGTGGCCCCTTTCGACGCAGCGTCCGTGGCCCGGTTGGCTGAGGCGCTGTCCAGGCCGACAGGTGGCGGCGACAGGTCCGGGGAGGTGCCCGGGGCGGTGGCGGACGAGGCGATCGCGCTGGCGCGGCCGGCCCTGCTGTCGGACGAAGCCGCGCAGGCTGCCGTTCGCGCGCACGGGAAGTGCCTCCTCGTCCTCTCGGCACGGGACGACGTCGAGCGGGCCGAGGAGTGCGTGCAGCTCCTCCGGCGTCTCGACGCGGACCGGGTCGGGGGTGTGCTCGTCCGCTAGGTGCACTGGACGAGCGACGCCGAGCCGCTCCGCTCGTCACCGGCAGCGTTCACCGCTCACCGTCCGACCCGGTGTCCGGGCGGTGCAGTTGGGCGACGGGAGCCGATCAAGCGCGTGCGGGGCCAGGAATTGTGGTCTGCTTGCGACGTGCGGACAGTTCGTCACTGGGGCCCGGCGCTCAGTCGCGGAGCTCGAGCCGTCCGACAGCCTCATGGGATCCGACAGCCTCATGGGACCAGTGGGGACGTCGCTCGGCTCAGTCGTCCGCAGCCCGCGAGGGCGGTGAGCGACACGGCCACGCCACGTCTCGCGCAGCCCCGTGGGTCGACGCCTCACGCCCCTGGCCGCAGGGTGCTCGTAGCACACGACGGTCCTGACCGACCCACGTCCTGCGGGATCCCCAGGACAGTGTCGGCTGCCGGTCGGCTCCGGGGGTGCGGCACAGCGGCGATCAGGAGGACCTCTCGCAGTCGATCCTCCGATCGTGGGTGCGCATGGCCCTGACCGGCGGAGGCCCGGCCTCGTCCCCTGTGCGCGTGCTGCACGTCACCCAACCCGTCGAGGCGGGCGTCGCCCGTGTCGTCCTCGACCTGATCACCGACCAGGTCGGCCGCGGTTGGGAGGTCTGGCTGGCCTGCCCGACCGACGGCTGGTTGCCCTTGGCTGCCCGGGCCGCCGGAGCCCGGGTGCTGCCGTGGCACGCCACGCGCCAGCCGGGGCCTGGGGTCGTGAGGGAGGTGCGACGGCTCTCGGCCATCCTGCGGGAGGTCGACCCTGCCGTGGTGCATCTGCACAGCTCAAAGGCAGGACTGGCCGGGCGCCTCGCGGTCCGCGGGCGCCGGCCCACCGCCTTCCAGCCCCATGCATGGTCCTTCCTCGCAACCGGCGGGCCGCTCGGCGCGGCCAGTCACCGATGGGAGCAGTGGGCCGCGCGGTGGACGGACCTCGTCGTGGCGGTCAGCGAGGCGGAGGCATCTCGAACCGCAGAGGCCGGGATCTCTGCCCCTGTCGTGGTCGCACCAAACGGCGTCGACGTGGACAGGTGGGCGCCTCGGGACCGGGCTCACGCACGTGCGCAGCTGGGCCTGGGAGCAGAGCCGATCGCACTCTGCGCCGGGCGGCTAGCCCATCAGAAGGGACAGGACATCCTCGTCGACCTGTGGCCTAGCGTCCGCGCCCGTGTTGCCGACTCATGCCTGCTCCTGGTGGGTGACGGTCCGACGCGCCAGTCTCTGGAGGCGGCCGCCGGACCAGGGATCGTCTTTGGGGGGGCCTCGGCCGACCTGGCCCCGTGGTACGCGGCTGCGGACGTCGTCGTCCTCCCGTCGCGCTGGGAGGGGATGGCGCTCGTGCCCCTGGAGGCCATGGCGAGCGGTCGATCTGTCGTCGCCACCGACGTCGACGGGATGCGGGAGGCGCTGGAGCCCGATGCGGGCGAGGTCGTGTCGGCCGGGGACCGCACGGCACTCGCAGACGCGGTGTCGCGCAGACTCGCCGATTCGGCGCTGTGCGCGGCAGAGGGCGCCTCGGGGCGCTCACGAGCCGTGGCCTACTTCGATGTTCGTCGGTGTGCGGCCGTTGTCGGAGACGCTGTGGCTGCACTCGCGCATGCTCCGGGCCGCTCCAACTCGACGTCGAGATCCTCTTAAGACGATCAGCCTCCTCCGGAGGGACAGGCTCCTGGCCTCGGGTCGGACGAGACTCGTCGTGTCCCGATTGACGGACCTCGTTCTCTCGGTCCACCGCAAGGTGGCCTCAGCGTCGGGTCTAGGCACGTTCCTGGCGGCCGGGTCCTTTGCTCACCCCGCTTGGGTGTGTTCGAGGCGGGCATGGCCAGCGCCAGGGACCCTAAGTACACCGTGATCCCGCAGCGGGAGCGGCTGGCCGCGCGGCAGAACGGGCACGCGCCGACCGTCAGCCGCTGGAGCGGGGGAGGTACGCGTCGGTCAGGGTGAGGCGGGATCCGGCGGGACGACGTCGGGCACCTGTGAGCGGCCCGCCGACGCCGGCCGGGGCCGGTCCTGCGGGTGCAGGCGGACGGCGACCAGCGCCACGTCGTCGGTCGGGTGGCCGTCCACCATGCGCTCGACCACCCGGTCGCACAGCTCCTGCAGCGGCCTCCCGCCGAACTCGGCCAGCGCCGCGGACAGCCGGGCCTGGCCGTCGTCGAGGTCGGAGTCGCGCCGCTCGACCAGGCCGTCGGTGTAGAGCAGCACCGTCGAGCCGCGCTCGAGGACGGCGACCCACTCTCGGCGCGGGGCGTCCGGGTCGACGCCGAGCAGCAGGTCGGCGCGCGGGCCGCGCAGGACCGAGACCGCGCCGTCGGGGGCGATCAGCATCGGCGGCGGGTGGCCGGCGTTGGACCAGCGCACCCGGGTCACGCCGGTGCCGACCTCCTCGGGCGTCTGCTCGAACCGGGCGACCGCGGCGGTGGCCAGTGAGCCGAACTGCAGCAGCGCCATGGCGCGGTCGAGGTCGCCGAGGACCGCGGCCGGGCCCGCGCCCGTGCCGATCGCGATGCCCCGCAGGAGGCTGCGCAGCTGGCCCATCGTGGCCGCGGCGGCGCTGTCGTGACCGACGACGTCGCCGATGACCAGCGTCGTCGCGCCGCCGGCCTGCAGGAAGGCGTCGTACCAGTCGCCGCCCACCGCGGCGCCCTCGGCGGCCGGCAGGTACCGGACGACGATCTCGGCGTGGTCGGGCTCGGGCGGAGCCGTGAGCATCGAGCGCTGCAGCTCGAGGGCCAGCTGTCGCTGGGTGCCGTAGAGCCGCGCGTTGTCCAGGGCCGTACCGACGCGGTCGGCGACGTCGGACAGCGTCGCCACCTCCTCGGCCGTCGGGACCCGGCCGCCGGTGTAGAACAGCGACAGCAGGCCGAGCGTGCGCCCGCGCCCGCGCAGCGGCAGGGCGAGCGCCGCGCTCGGGGCCAGCTGCGCCAGCAGCTGCCGCGGCTCGCCGGCCGGGGTGGCGGCCAGCGCCTCGTCGCCGGTCAGCTGCACGACCTCGCCGGTGGTGATGGCGCGCGCGGCCGGGGTGAGGGAGGGCAGGGCGGCCAGGCGTGCCCGCGCGTACCGGTCCAGCAGCCCGCGCGCCGCCGCGTCGGCGTGCCAGGAGCTCGCCGCGGAGGCGCGCCCGTGCTCGTCGAGGACGCTGACGATGCACGCGTCGGCCAGCACCGGGACGGCGAGGCGGGGCACCTGGCCGGTGGCCACCTCGGCGTCCATCGACCCGGCCAGCTCGGTGCTGATCCGCGCCACGGTCGCCTGCCGCTCCGCGCCGCGCCGGACCTCCTCCTGCGCGCGCACCCGGTCGGTGACCTCGAGGAAGTAGACCGACAGCCCGTCGTCGGTGGGCCAGGCGCGCAGCTCGTACCAGCCGTCCAGCGGCGCGGGGTAGTACGCGTCGAAGGAGATCGGCCGGCCCGTGGCGACCGCGCGGCGGTAGCTCTCCTCGAAGACAGAGTTGACCGCGGCGGGGAAGGCGTCCCAGATGACCTCGCCCAGCAGGTCGTCGCGAGAGCGGCCGAGGAGCCGCTCGGCCTCGGCGTTGACGTGGGTGAAGCGCCACCCGGGGTCCAGCGAGTAGAAGCCGGCCGGCATGGCGTCGAGCACACGGCCCACGCCGAGGTCGTCCGCCCGCTCGTCCGTGACGTCGTAGACGGCGCCCAGCAGCCGGGTGGCGACCCCGCCGACGTCGCAGAGGGCCCGGCCGCGGGCCGCGATCCAGCGGATGGTGCCCCCGGGCAGGCAGATGCGGTAGAGCGCGCTCAGCTCGCCGCAGGTGTCGAGCGCGTGCCGGATGGCCGTGGCCACGTCGTCGCGGTCGTCCGCGTGCAGGCGGCAGAGGAAACCGTCGATGGTGCCGTCGAAGGTCGATCGGTCGTGGCCGAACAGCGCCAGGCAGCGCTCGTCCCACTCGAGGACGCCGGTCAGGAGGTCCCAGTCGAAGGCGCCGATGCCGGCGGCCTCCATGGCGAGCTCACCGCGCAGCGTCGCGGGAGTCCCGTCGACCTGTCGCTGTGCCGGCACGGGGCGTGTACGCAACTGCCCGGTGCGTCCTGCGTCCACCTCGGTGCCTTCCCCGGTCCCTGATCCGCTGGTCCGGGGTCGGACCCTCCCGGTGGTTCGAGACGCGGATCGGGTCCTGTCTACAACACGAGTTCGGTTGCGCGCAACAGATTGGGCGGGTGTCATCCGAGGCGCAGGTCAGGTGGCCATTCCCCGTGCGCGACGCCATCACCGTGCGTAGCCTGGTGTGGGCGGGATGCCACCACGGGGGCCGGGATCGGCTGGGGGACACGTGGCATGGGGTGTGTGGCTGCTGCTCGCCTGGATGGTGCTCGCGGTCGTCGTGGGAGTGGCGATCGGCATGGTCATCCGGACGGCGGAGCGCTGCGAACTGGGCGAGGACCGGCCGGACGAGCGCCCGCCCGAGGGGTTCCCGCCCGGCGGGAGCCCTCCGGACGGGCCGGGCGAGGTCAGCGGACGCCGCGGTAGCGGATGACGGAGCCGGCGCCGCCCGAGCGGGCGGTGGTCAGGCTCAGCGTCGCGCGACGCAGCGTCTCGGCCGCACCGACGCCGTCCTCGAGGACGGCGATGCCGGCGCCGGCACCCAACCCGGGGACGCCCAGGGCGCCGACCTCGGCGGTGAGCCGGGCGGCCACCGTGTCGGCGTCGGCCGGCGAGCCCTAGACGAGCACGGCGAACTCCATCGGGCCGGAGCGGCCGATCCGGTCGTCACCGCGCAGCGAGGCGGCCACCAGGCGGGTCGTCGCGTCCAGCGCCGACGTCGGCGTGGGCCAGGTGTCGTCGCGGCGGAGCAGGCCCACCACGAGGAGGACCCCGGGACGCCGTGCCGGGTCGGCCAGCCGGTCGGCCAGCTCGGCGAGGAGGGCGACCCGGTCGGGCAGCAGGGCGGCGCAGCCGTCCCCGACCGCAGGGCCGGGTGGAAGGACGTGGGCAACAGGGTCGTGCGTGATCGTCGCGCAGGAGGCATCGGCGGATCGGGGCCGCCCGCACAGCCGGGACGGGCCGGTCCCACCCCCAGGGGTGGGACCGGCCCGTCATCGCATTCCGGGGAGTGGCCGGTGCCCGGCCGCGGGTCAGCGGG
Source organism: Geodermatophilus maliterrae (assembly GCF_041018925.1). Taxonomy (NCBI): domain Bacteria; kingdom Bacillati; phylum Actinomycetota; class Actinomycetes; order Geodermatophilales; family Geodermatophilaceae; genus Geodermatophilus; species Geodermatophilus maliterrae. Next base: position 1,434 of record NZ_JBFNXQ010000075.1, on the reverse strand, counting down.
GGACGTCGGGCAGGGCCTGGGCGGCGAACTCGTCGGCGTTCTGCCCCAGCGAGTCGTAGTTCAGGTAGGCCCACATCCGCTCGCCGTTCACCTCGTCGAGGTAGACGACGCTCGCCGTTCCCTCCCGGCCGGTGCCGAGCACCGGCGCGGTGAACGAGTCGACGTCCTCCGGCTGCAGCCCGCGCAGCGAGTACACCAGGCCGAGCAGGTCGCTGTCGTCCAGGGACTCGTCGACGGCGACCGCGTCGGTCACGGCGAGCAGCGCGGAGTCCAGCCGGCCGGGGTCGGTGAACGTGTCCGCGGTGAAGAGCTGCGAGAAGACCGCCTCGAGGAACTGCTGCTGGCGGCGCACCCGGTCGAAGTCCCCGCCGGCGAGGCCGTAGCGCTGGCCGAGGTACCAGCGCGCCTGGTCGCCGTCGAGGTGGTTGACGCCGGCCGGGAAGGTGTACGGCCCGTTGCTCGTGGTCTCGGCGACGACGACGTCCACCCCGCCGAGGTCGTCGGTGACCTGGGCGATCCCCTCGAAGTCGATGGCCACGTAGTGGTCGATGCGCACCTGGGTCAGCTGCTCGACGGTCTGGACGAGCAGCGTCGGCCCGCCGAAGGCGTACGCCGCGTTGATCTTGTTCACCCCTCGGCCGGGGATGTCCACCCACGAGTCGCGGGGGATGGAGACGAGCTGCGCGTGCTGCCGGTCGCCGGAGAGGCGGGCGAGCATGATCGCGTCCGACCGGCCGCCCGCGGCGATGCCCTCGTCCGCCGTGGCCCGGGTGTCGGTGCCGACCAGCAGGAAGGTGACCGGCTCCGCGCCGCCCGGCACGGCGGGGGTGGCCGGCGCCGGACGGGCGTCCTCGTCCAGACCGCTGAAGACGTCGGCGATCCGGTCGATGTTGCCCGCGTAGCGGTCGGTCAGGTACCAGGCGCCCCCGCCGACCACCAGCACAAACACCCCGACGAGGACGCCGAGCGCGACGAGGAGCCGTCGCAGGCCACGGGGGCGTGGGTGTCGTGGGGGACGGGCAGCCGGCGGTCCGTCGTCGACGAGCACCGACCCCTCGCGTTCGTCCGTGCTGTCCACGTCAGCCCCTCCCCCGTGCACTCGGTGACGGCGTGAGGCTATGGGCGGACACGGCCGCTGTGACCGGTCGCTCACTCTGTGGGGTGAGGGGACCTCGCTGCTCTGCGCGCAGGTCGGCTGCCCGCCCCCGCTGGCAGTCGGGTGGGTCTGCGACCTACGGTCCGGGTGCTGGTCAGGCGCGCCTGCGCTCCATCGGTCCGACCACACGGGGGGTCCCATGAAGATCTCGGTCATCGGCTGCGGCTACCTGGGAGCGGTGCACGCCGCGTCGATGGCCGAGCTGGGGCACGAGGTGGTCGGTGTGGACGTCGACGAGCGCCGGGTGGGCGCGCTGCGTGCGGGCCGCGCGCCGTTCT
>NZ_JBFNXQ010000074.1:0-24983 GCF_041018925.1 Geodermatophilus maliterrae | reverse complement strand
GTCCGGAGCTCGCCGCGCGGGTCGCCGTCCTCGGCTGCCAGGCCGACCTGGTGGACCTGGCCGGCGTGGCCCGCGCCGCGGGGGTCGGCACCGGCCGGGTGGTCGAGGCCGACGCCGCCGTCGAGCGCCTGCTGGAGCTGCCGCGGGTGCAGGCCTGGACCGCCGAGCAGGCGGGCATCTCGCACTGGGGCGTCGCCGCCCGCGCGGCGCTGCACGACGAGGTCGACCGGCTGCGGTGGGCCCTCGTGGCGGCGCTGCTGCGGGACGCCGACGGCGACGCGGACGCCTTCGCCCACCGGCACGCGACCGCGCTGGCCCGCTTCACCGCCGTCCGCGAGCAGGCCGCGTCCGCCCGCGACGACGTGCTGGCCCGGGCGGGCGTGGTGGCCGCCGAGCTGCGCCGGCTGGTGGAGGTCGTCGGCTGACGAAGGACCCCCCTGCCCCCCACCGCTCGCAGGCTCGCGGCGGGACCCTGCAGGGGGGGGCCTGACCGGCCGGGGCCGGGGGTCCTTCCTCAGCCGCCCCCGCGCATCCCCCAGGGGGAACCGTAGGCGGTCAGCAGCTCGAGGAAGGGCACCGCGTCGAAGGCCTCCGGGCCAGGAACACCTGCCGCGGCCGCCCGTCGGTGCCCGTGCCGCTCACCCACAGGCCCGCGCAGGTCCTCCCGGTCATCAGCGCGCCCAGCGAGGCCGGGTCCGGCAGTGCCGCGGCGACCAGGTCGCGCGGCGCGACCTCGACGTCCCCCACGCGGACCGGCGTGGTGGAGTCCAGGCCCGTCTCGTGCAGCACCCGGAGCACCTGGACGACGTGCGCGCCGAGGCCGTACTTGAAGGCGACCCGGCGGGCGTCGATCCAGCGCGGCACGAGGAGCACCTCCTCGTGCTCCACGTTGACGCACTCCACCGGGCCGATCCCCTCGGGGAAGTCGAAGACCTCCGGCTCGCTGAACGGCTCGGTGGTGTACCAGCCCCGTTCCCGCTCCCACACGACCGGCGGGTTGAGGCACTCCTCGATCGTGGTCCAGACGCTGAACGACGGCGCGAACGCGTGGCCCCGCACGGTCAGGTCCGACCCGTCCCGGACGCCGAGCTCGTCGATCGTGCCGAACAGGTGGTCGGCGGCGTAGCGGGCGAACACGTCGGAGAGACCCGGCTCCACGCCCATGCCCACCAGGGCCAGCCGCCCGGCCGCCTGCCACTCGGGGGCCAGCGCGAACTGCGCGTCGCCGAGCTCGACCCCGGTCTCCTCGTACGGGCGCTCCGGGTGCGGACGCGACAGGGACATCGCCACGTCGAGGTAGTCCACGCCGGCGGCCAGCGACGCGCGGAACAGCGGCATGGCGAACCGTGGATCGGTCGCGTTGAGCAGCACGTCGCAGCCGTGCTCGGCGAGCAGGGCCCGGACCCCGGCCTCGTCGGAGGCGTCGACACGGGCGGCGAGGAACCGCGGACCGCCCGCTGCGGCGACGGCCTTCTCCGCGCGGGCGGGGTCGAAGTCGGCGACGACGAGTCGTTCCACGAAGGTCCGGCGCGCCACGATCGCCGTCACCGCGCTGCCGACACCGCCGGCGCCGACCAGCAGGACGCGCATCACCACCTCCGCGGGTGGCGGACACCCTGGCGACGAGTTCCGCGGTCAGGACAGGTCCGCGAAGGCCGAACCCTTGTCCGACGGTTGACCTGCTGCGATAACCGTCGCATGCAGCCGGACCCTCCCGACCCCGCCGCCCGCCCGGGGGAGGAGGCGACCCTCCGCCCGGGCGCCATCGGGTTCCTCGACGCCCTCGTGATCGGTCTGGCCTCGACCTCGCCGGCCTACTCGCTGGCGGCGATCATCGGCGCGCTGGTGGCGCTCACCGGGGTGCACGCCCCTGGCGTGCTGCTCGCCTCGTTCGTGCCGATGCTCCTCATCGCCTCGGCCTTCGCCGTGCTCAACCGGGTCGACCCCGACTGCGGGACGACGTTCTCCTGGGTCACCCGGGCGATGGGCCCGTGGGCCGGCTGGATCGGCGGCTGGGCGATCACGATGACCGGCGTCCTCGTCATCGGGTCGCTGGCCGACGTGGGCGTCGTCTTCACGCTGCGCACGCTCGGACTCGACTCGCTGGCCGAGAACACCGCCGTCGTCCTGGTGCTGACCGTCGGGCTCGTCCTGCTCATGACGTGGATCTGCGTGCTCGGCACCGAACTGTCCGCGCGGCTGCAGAACGCGCTGATCCTCGCCCAGACCGTCGCCCTGCTGGTGTTCGCCGCGGTCGCGATCCACCGCGGGGTGACCGGTGACAGCCCGCTGGGCGGGCTCGACCCCGGCTGGAGCTGGCTCGACCCGTTCGGCGCCGGCGGCGCAGCACTGTCCGGCGGACTGCTGCTCGGCGTCTTCGCGTACTGGGGCTGGGAGTCGGCGGTGAACCTGACCGAGGAGACCCGCGGCTCCACCTCGACGTCCGGTCGCGCGGCGATCGTCTCCACCCTCGTCCTGCTGGTCACCTACCTGGCCGTCGCGATCGCCGTCCTCGCCTTCGCCGGCACCGAGTACCTCGCCGACAACGCCGACGAGGAGGAGGCGATCTTCGCCCTGCTGTCCACCGAGGTCATGGGCGGCTGGGACTGGGTGGTCCTGCTGTCGGTGGCCACGGCGGCGATCGCGTCCACCCAGACGACGATCCTCCCGGCGTCGCGGACGGGCCTGTCGATGGCCCGGCGGCACGCGCTGCCCCGCCGGTTCGGGCACGTCTCGCCGCGCCACCGCACTCCCGACGTCTCCACGTGGTGGGTCGGCGTCATCGCCAGCGTCTGGTTCGTCGGGGTCAGCCTGGTCAGCGAGAACGCGCTCTTCGACTCGATCACCGCGCTGTCGCTGCTCATCGCCTTCTACTACGCCCTGACCGGCATCGCCTGCGCGGTCTACCACCGCCGGCAGCTGACCCGCAGCGTCCCGGCGTTCCTGCTCATCGGAGTCGGGCCGCTGGTGGGGGCCGGGCTGCTCGTCTGGCTGCTGGTGCTGTCGATCCGCGACCTCGCCGATCCGGAGAACTCCTACACCGGCCAGGCGTGGCTGGGCGTCGGCCCGCCGCTGGTGATCGGCGTCGGGGTCTTCCTCCTCGGCCTGGTGCTGATGGTCGTCTGGCGGGCCAGGGACAGCCGGTACTGGCAGGAGCGCCCGGGGACCGCCGGCGACCGCGTCCCCGTCCACGAGGACCTGCGATGAGCCACCCGGTCCGACGAGTCCTCGTCCTCGTGGACGACGTCGAGCCGCCCGGCGGGCTGGGCGAGGAGTTCCGGGCCCACCGGCGGGCGCTCGCCGAGATGGGCCGGACGGCGGTGTCGCACGCGGTCGCGGAGGAGGAGGCGGAGGAGCCGGCGTCCGGACGGTCGTCGAGGTGCTGTCCCGGAAGCCGGCACAGGCGCCGATCGACGCCGCGCACCGGCACGACGGCCGGGTCGTCGCCGGCACCCGCGGCGAGAGCCCGCTGCGCGGCGACGTCCTCGGCTCGGTGTCGCGCGAGCTGCTGCGCCTGTCCGACCTGCCCGTGCTGTGCGTGCCGGCCGGTGAGGACCCCGACCGACCTCCCGCGTGGACCGTCGGCGGGTGGCTCCCGTGCGCGGCCACCGGGTCCGGTCGTGTCGTGACGGCGGGGACGCCTCCTCGGCCCGCACGCCCGGTAGCGCAGCGCGGACCTCCCCGTGGTGGCCGCGCCGGAGGGCCGGCGCGCCGAGCCGGACCGGCGGCGACGGACCGTGGTCATCCGCTGACCGACGCGGGCAGAGTACGGAGCGCGGAGCGGACGTGCCCGCTTCCCGAGGGGCGCTGACGGGGGAACGCGCCGCGAACCCGGCCCCGACGAGATGGAGGAGGTGCCTCGTGTCGGACCGCGATCCCGGCCTGCCGAACGAGCTCGACGTCGACCCGGAGATGGCGCTCGGAGCCGATGGGGAGAGCGCCGAACCCGTCTCCGGCCCCGTGGAGGACCCGGAGGACCCGGACCACGTCGAGCCGGCGTCACATGCGGTGCCCGCACCGGAGGACGCCGGGCGGTGACCATCCAGATCGGGGGATACCAGGGCGCACGCAGTTGCACCGGAGGTCCCACGCAGGGCGCTCGGAACCTGGTGTCGTGGTGGCTCGGCGCCTACGGGGACCGCGGCGCGACGAACCTCGGCATCTACAACTGTCGCCCGGTGAGTGGCGGAGCCGTGCTCAGCCTCCATGCCGAGGGACGCGCCAGTGACCTGGGGGCACCCGTCGGGAACAACTGGTCCTGGGGGGTGATGGACACCTTCCGCCTCAACTCCCAGGAGCTCGGGCTCCAGTGTGTCATCCACGACCGGCGGATCTGGTCCTCGATCGCGCCGGACTGGCGCCCGTACTCCGGGTCCTCGCCACACACCGACCACGGGCACGTCGAGCTGATGTGGTGGGCCGCCAACGGCGGCCTGACCGTGGACCGCCTCAACCAGGTCATGCAGGGCACCACACCGCCACCCCCGCCCCCGCCCCCCATGCCGGTGCTGCGGCTGGGCAGCACCGGCGATGCGGTGAGGACACTCCAGGAGACACTCAACCGCTGGTACCCGAGCCTCCCGCCCCTCGCCGTCGACGGGGATTTCGGTCCGAGGACGGACGCTCGGGTGCGGCACTTCCAGGGCCGCGCCGGGCTGGTGGCCGATGGGATCGTCGGGCCCGCCACCTGGCAGGCCCTGGGCTTCTAGGGGCTTCCTGCCGATCGTGGACCCACCGCCTCGTCCCCGGAGGCGGCTCACGGGACACAGGCGCCGCTCGGTCACACCAGGGGGGCGCGGCGGCGGACCAGGATGCCGACCACGGGGTCGAGGACGGCGAGCGCGAGCCAGGACAGCCGGGCGGCGGAGGAGGAGACCAGGTACGCCACCGGGATCGACGCGAGGAAGACCACCGGGGGGACGAGCTGGGGCACCAGCTCGAGCCGTGACCGCCGGGGCGACGGCGGCGCGCTCGACAGCCCGGTCCGCCACGCCAGCAGGGACATCACCGCCTCCGTCGAGGAGATCACCGCGACGTTCCCGGCGAAGACGGCCGTCGCCAGCGGCTCCTGGTGCTCCCCCAGCGCGTCGGTGCTGAACGGCAGCAGCACGACGAACGCGAGCAGCACGAGGTTCACGGTGATCAGGCGCCCGCTGAGGTGGTGCAGCCGCGCGACGAAGGCGTGGTTGGAGCGCCAGTAGAAGGCGACGATGGCGAAGGCCAGGAAGAAGGCCACGATCTGGTTCCCGACCACCGCCCACAGGGCGGCGAGGTCGGCCCAGGCGCCCGGCACGTTCGTGCCGTCCAGCGTGGTGACCAGCAGGGTGAGCGCGACGGCGTAGGTGCCGTCGAAGAACGCGAGCGCGCGGTCGAACTCCGGTGTCCCGCGAGCGAACCGCGGCGCCTCTGGGTCCGGTGCGTCGGGAGCCACGCCCGCAGGGTCGCAGTTCGTGCCGGACGGCGGCGGGCGCGGAGGTCCGGGTCGGTGCGCCTCGTCCCGGCGCGCCCGGGCTGACCGGGCGCTGCGACGAGCTGTCCGGTGGCGGTCACGACCACGGATCCCGTCGTCAGCCGAGGCCGTGGGTGTCCGAAGCGTGGCGGCGAGCCACCCTGACGGGCCACGACGTCACCACCCGGCCCCGTTACGATCCGATGGCCCGGGTCCGCCGGGACGACGTGCCGGTGGCGGGGGGACTGGGTGACCATCCGGAGACAGTTCGTGCTGGACGACGTCTCGCGCGCGATCATCGAGCAGCTGCAGGAGGACGGCCGCCGTCCCTACTCCCGCATCGCCGCCGCGGTGGGCCTGTCGGAGGCCGCCGTCCGCCAGCGCGTGCAGCGGCTGCTCGACGCCGGCGTCATGCAGATCGTCGGGGTCACCGACCCGCTGCAGGTGGGGTTCTCGCGGCAGGCGATGGTCGGCGTGCGGACCAGCGGTGACGCCCGGACCGCGGCCGAGCGCATCGCCGCGTTCACCGAGGTCGACTACGTCGTGATCACCGCCGGGTCGGTCGACCTGCTGGTCGAGGTGGTCTGCGAGGACGACGACCAGCTGCTCGACGTCGTCGCCCGCATCCGCGGGGTCGACGGCGTGGAGTCCACCGAGACCCACCTCTACCTCGGGCTGGCGAAGCAGACCTACGCCTGGGGCCACCCGCGGACCGCAGGGCCCGGCACCGGCCGGCTCCGGTCTCTGAGCGCCCCCGTGCTGCCGCCGACGGCCGCGACCACGGTCCCCGGGTCCGGGCTGCGGTGAGGTCCCTCGACGCGGACGCCGTCGCCGCGCTCGGACCCGCTGCCGCGGTCCGCGCCGTCACCGACGCCCTGCGCGACGGGCTCGATCCCGCCGCCGACCCGCCCCGCATCCCGATCGGCCCGACGCACGGGCAGTTCCTGCTGATGCCGTCGGAGGCAGCGGCCGCGGCCGGGGTGGAGGTCGTGACCGTCGCCCCGGACGACCCGGCCCGCGGGCTGCCCCGCGTCCAGGCCGCCCGGCTCCGTCCCGGGCCCCGCCCCGAGCTCGCGAGGGGTGGGGAGGACGGGGTCCTTCACCACGCTGCGCACCCCCGCGGTCTCGGTCGCCGCCGTCCTCCCGCGGCTGCCGGACCGTCCGCTGCGGGTCGCGGTGGTCGGCGCCGGCCCGCAGGCCACCGGCCACGTCGCCACGCTGGCCGCCGTCCGCCCGATCGAGGGCGCCACGCACCTGGTCCGCGACCCGTCCCGGACACCGCTCGACGCCGTCACGCTCGGGTCGCCGCCGGCCGAGGAGGCGTTGCGGTCGGCCGACGTCGTCGTCTGCGCGACCTCGGCACGGTCGCCGGTGTTCGACGCCGCCCTGCTGCGCGACGACGTCGTGGTGGTCGCCGTCGGCTCGCACGAGCCCGACGCCCGAGAACTCGACGCCGCGCTGCTCGGTCGCGCCACCGTGGTCGTGGAGGACGTCGCCACCGCCCTGCGCGAGGCCGGGGACGTGGTGCTGGCCATCGCCGAGGGCACGATGACCCCGGCCGGCCTCGTGCCGGTGCGCGACGTCGTGACCGGCGCGGTCACCGTGCCCGCCGACCGGCCGCTGGTCTTCACGAGCGTCGGGATGTCCTGGCAGGACCTCGTCGTCGCCGCGGCGGTCGTGGGAGGCGGCGGGGCCTGACCGTCCCCGCCGGGCGGGCTCAGGCGCGGTTGAGCGCCAGGACCGACAGCAGCTCGTAGCCCACGTGGGCGGCGGCGATGCCGGTCAGCTCCGCGTGGTCGTAGGGCGGGGACACCTCGACGATGTCGGCGCCGACCACGTCGAGCCCGACCAGCCCGCGCAGCGTGTGGAGCAGCTCCCGGCTGGTGAGCCCGCCGGCCTCCGGCGTCCCGGTGCCCGGGGCGTGGGCGGGGTCGAGGACGTCGATGTCGACCGACACGTACACCGGGCCGCCGGCCAGCCGGGCGCGCATCCGCTCGACGAGGCTGCGCACGCCGTCGACCTCGTAGTCGTCGGAGCGGATCACCTGGAAGCCGAGGACGGCGTCGTCCTCGAGGTCCTGCTTGCTGTACAGCGGGCCGCGGATGCCCATGTGCAGCGAGCGCTCCATGTCGATCAGCCCCTCCTCGCTGGCGCGGCGGAACGGCGTGCCGTGCGTGTAGGGGGCGCCGAAGTAGGTGTCCCACGTGTCGAGGTGCGCGTCGAAGTGCAGCACGGCCACCGGGCCGTGGTCGCGGGCCAGCGAGCGCAGGATCGGCAGCGCGATCGTGTGGTCGCCGCCGATGGTGAGCAGCTGGGCACCGTCGGCCCGCAGGGCGGTCACCTCGCGGTCGATGGTCCCGATCGCCTCCCCGATGTCGAAGGGGTTGACGCCGATGTCGCCGGCGTCGGCCACCTGCTGGGTGCCGAAGGGCATGGCGTCGAGCGCCGGGTTGTAGGGCCGCAGCAACCTCGACGCCGCCCGCACGTGCGCGGGGCCGAACCGCGCGCCGGGCCGGTAGCTGACCCCGGAGTCGAACGGCACCCCGAGGACGGCGACGTCGGTACGGGCGACCTCGTCGAGCCGCGGCAGCCGGGCGAACGTGGCCGAACCGGCGTAGCGGGGGACCCGGGTGCCGTCCACGGGACCGATCGGGGTCTGCTCCTGCACGGGCGCTCCTCTGGGCTGCGGCGAGGACGGCGGATCCCCCGTCCGGGTCGGCTGCCACTGTCAACTCGTGTTTCCCTGTTGTCAACACCCTCGCGCGAACTAGTGTCCGCGAGGACCCGGGAGGTGGCGATGGAGGCAGTGTCCGAGGCGGGGGTGCCACGCATCGGCGGGCGGCTCAAGGCCGTCCGGCAGGCCCGCCGACTGACCCTGACCGACGTGGCGGAGGCCAGCGGGCTGACCAAGGGCTTCCTCAGCAAGCTCGAGCGCGACCAGGCCAGCGCCTCGGTGGCTGCCCTGGTGCGGGTCTGCGCCGCGCTCGGCATCTCGCCGGGCAGCCTCTTCGAGGCCGCACCCGGTGGCGAGGCGGTCCGCGCCGGCAGCTACCCCCCGATCGCCTTCGGTGGCCGAGGGCTGACCGAGTACCTGCTCACGCCCGCGGGGGAGCGGCGGGTGCAGGCGATCCTGTCGGAGGTCGCGCCCGGTGGCGGCAGCGGCGAGGAGCCCTACGCGCTACCGGCCGAGGTGGAGTTCGTCTTCGTCCTCGAGGGCGACCTCGAGGTCACCGTGGCCGGCGAGGTCACCCGGCTCGGCCCGGGCGACGCGTTCACCTTCTCGCCGGGCGCCGAGCACGGCTTCCGCTCGCTGCGCACCGACGGTGTCACCCGCGTGCTGTGGGTGTTCGCGCCCGCGCTGTCCGCCGGGCGGCAACCCACCTAGGAAACAATGGTTGACAATGGGGCAACCGATGGTGATGCTCGCTGCGACCCAGACCACAGAACGGCCGCAGAGGAGCACCCGTGAGCACAGTCAGCGCCGGACCGGGCGGCCCGGTCCGCAGTGCGGCCCCGGCTCGCCGCAGCCAGCTGTTCCGGCTCAAGCCGGTCGACGCCATCGTCGCCCAGCACGAGGAGCAGGGCGGGCACGGCCTGCGCCGGTCGATGGGCCTGCTGCAGCTCACCGCGCTGAGCATCGGCGCGACCCTCGGCACCGGCATCTTCGTCATCCTCGGCGAGGCGGTGCCGCTGGCCGGACCGGCGGTCGTGCTCGGCTTCGTCCTCGCCGCGGTGACCGCGCTGTTCTCGGCCCTGTCCTACGCCGAGCTGGCCGGCAGCATCCCCGTCTCGGGGTCCTCCTACTCCTACACCTACGCGACCATGGGCGAGCTCGTCGCCTGGGTGTGCGGCTGGTGCCTGATGCTCGAGTACGGCGTCTCGGTGGCCGCCGTCGCGGTGGGCTGGGGCGCCTACATCGACGACCTCGCCGCCAACACCGTCGGCGCGGTGCTGCCCGAGGCGCTGTCCGCGCCGCCCGGCGACGGCGGGGTGGTCAACGTCCCGGCGATCGTGGTCGTCCTGCTCGCCATGGCGCTGCTGCTGCGCGGCACCAGCGAGAGTGCGAAGGTCAACACGGCGATGGTCGTGCTCAAGGTCGGCGTCCTGCTGTTCTTCTGCGTGGTCGCCTTCACCGCCTTCCGCGCCGGCAACCTCGCGCCGTTCGTCCCCATGGGCGTCGCCGGCGTCACCGCCGCCGCCTCGCAGGCCTTCTTCTCCTACATCGGCTTCGACGCCGCCTCGACCGCCGGCGACGAGTCCCGCGACCCGCGCCGCGACCTGCCGCGGGCGATCATGCTGTCGCTGCTGGTGGTCACGGTCGTCTACTGCCTGGTCGCGCTGGCCGCCGTCGGCGCGGTGCCGTGGCCGCGGATCAGCGGCTCGGAGGCCGCGCTCGCCGACGTGCTGTCGCTGGCCACCGGGCAGACCTGGACGGCCGTGCTGCTGTCCATCGGTGCGGTCATCGCGATCGCCAGCGTGGTGCTCACCGTGCTGTACGGGCAGACCCGCATCCTCTACGCGATGTCCCGCGACGGCCTGGTCCCCCCGGTGTTCTCGAAGGTCAGCGCCCGCCGGCGGATCCCGGTGGCCAACACCGTCATCGTCAGCGTCCTGATCGCGCTGCTGGCCGGGATGGTCCCGCTCGGCGAGCTGGCCAACGCCACGAGCATCGGCACGCTGTTCGCCTTCGCGCTGGTCAACATCGGCGTCGTGATCCTCCGCCGCACCCGGCCGGACCTGCCGCGCACCTTCCGGACGCCGCTGTACCCGCTCACCCCGGTGCTCGGCGTGGCCTTCTGCGTCCTGCTGGTCCTCGGCCTGGGCTCGGCGACCTGGCTGGTGTTCCTCGCGTGGATGCTGGTGGGCCTGGGCGTCTACGTCGGCTACGGGTACCGCCACTCCGCGCTGCGGACCCCGTCGGCCGGTGCCTGAGACCGGACACGAGGGGGAGACCGTGCGCATCGCACTCCTGCAGGGGCCGGCCCGGACGCCGGACCCGGAGGCGGGGCTGGCGGCCGTCGCCGACGCCGCCCGCCGGGCCGCCGCGGCCGGCGCCCGGCTGCTGGTCACCCCGGAGATGTCGCTGACGGGCTACGCCATCGGTGCCGACCGGGTCGCCGAGCTGGCCGAACCGGTGCCCGGGCCGCTGACCGAGCGGGTCGCCGCGATCGCGGCCGAGCACGGGCTGGCGATCGCGGTCGGGCTGCCGGTGCGCACCCCGGCCGGCGTCGCCAACACCGTCGTGGTCGTCGACTCCGACGGTGCCCTGCCCGCCTCGTACGCCAAGGCCCACCTGTACGGCGACGTCGACCGCGACGCCTTCGTGCCCGGCGACGTCGGCGTCGTGCAGTTCCGGCTCGACGGGCTCCGGGTGGGCCTGCTGGTCTGCTACGACGTCGAGTTCCCCGAGGCGGTGCGCGCGCACGCCCTGGCCGGCACCGAGCTGCTCGTCGTCCCCACCGGGCTGATGGACCCCTACGGCCACGTCGGCACCGTGCTCGTGCCGGCCCGTGCCTACGAGAGCCAGGTGTTCGTCGCCTACGCCAACCGCACCGGTGAGGAGGGGGAGTTCGTGTACTGCGGCGCCAGCTGCGTCATCGCCCCCGACGGCACCGAGCTGGCCCGGGCCGGCCGGGGCGAGGAGCTCCTGCTCGCCGACGTCGACCCCGCCGTCCTCGCCGCCTCCCGCCGGGTGAACACCCACCTGACCGACCGCCGCCCCGAGCTCTACCCCACGGAGAACCGCGCATGACCTCCGCCATCCCCGTCGCCGCCCACGAGCCGGGCGAGGAGCGGCCGGTCCGGCCGCTGACGATGTTCGGCCCGGACTTCCCCTTCGCCTACGACGACTGGCTGGCCCACCCGGCCGGGCTGGGCGAGGTCCCTCGGGCCCGGCACGGCACCGAGGTGGCCGTGATCGGCGGCGGCCTGTCGGGCATCGTCACCGCCTACGAGCTGATGCGGCTCGGGCTCAAGCCGGTCGTCTACGAGGCGCACCAGATCGGCGGCCGGCTGCGCTCGGTCGGCTTCGACGGACACCCGGGCGTGGTGGCCGAGATGGGCGCGATGCGCTTCCCGCCGTCGTCGACGTCCTTCTTCTCCTACGTGCGGCGGCTGGGCCTGCGGACCCGGCGCTTCCCGAACCCGCTGGACGTCGCCACGCCCAGCACCGTGGTCGACCTCAAGGGCGAGACGCACTACGCGCACACCCTCGACGACCTGCCGCCGCTCTACCGCGAGGTCGCCGACGCCTGGCACGAGACGCTGACCGGCCGCGCGCACCTGGAGGCGATGCAGGCCGCGATCCGCGACCGCGACGTCAAGGCGATCAAGGTGCTGTGGGACGAGCTGGTGGAGCAGCTCGACGACACGACCTTCTACGGGTTCCTCGCCGCCTCACCGGCGTTCCGGTCCTTCCGGCACCGCGAGGTGTTCGGGCAGGTCGGGTTCGGCACCGGCGGTTGGGACACCGACTACCCGAACTCGGTGCTCGAGATCCTGCGGGTGGTCTACACCGCCGCCGACGACGACCACCTGTCGATCGTGGGCGGGAGCCAGCAGGTGCCGGTCGGGCTGTGGCGGGCCGCGGTGGAGGCGCCGGCGCACTGGCCGGCCGGCACCAGCGTGGCGTCGCTGCACCCCGGCGGGCGGCCCCTGCCCGCCGTCACGCGGCTGCACCGCACCGCACCGAACTGCCTGACCGTCACCGACGCCGCGGGCGGCATCCGCACCTACGAGGCGGCGGTGTTCACCGCGCAGAGCTGGAACCTGCTCTCGCGGATCGTCTGCGACGAGTCGCTGTTCCCGATCGACCACTGGACGGCGATCGAGCGCACCCACTACATGGGCTCGACCAAGCTGTTCTGCCTGGTCGACCGGCCGTTCTGGAAGGACGTCGACCCGCGGACCGGCCGGCACCGGATGAGCATGACGCTGTCGGACCGGATGACCCGCGGCACCTACCTGCTCGACCAGGGCGAGGGGCAGCCGGGGCTGGTCTGCCTGAGCTACACCTGGGCCGACGACTCGCTGAAGTGGCTGCCGCTGTCGGCGACCGAGCGCATGGAGGTCATGCTCGCCTCGCTGCGCGAGATCTACCCCGACGTCGACCTGCGCCGGCACGTCATCGCCTCGCCGGTGACGGTGTCGTGGGAGTCCGAGCGCGACTTCATGGGCGCGTTCAAGGCCAACCTGCCCGGCCACTACCGCTACCAGCGGCGGCTGTTCACCCACTTCGTGCAGGACGACCTGCCCGAGGAGTACCGCGGGCTGTTCCTCGCCGGCGACGACATCTCGTGGACCGCCGGCTGGGCCGAGGGGGCGGTGCAGACGGCGCTCAACGCGGTGTGGGGCGTCGTCCACCACCTCGGCGGGCGCACCCACCCGGACAACCCGGGACCGGGCGACCTGTTCGACGAGCTGGCCCCGGTGCGGCTGCCCGAGGACTGACCCCCGGGCGACGGGGCTCCGGGGTCGTCGGAGCCCCCGCCGCCCGGTCCGGGTATCAGCGCCCGGCCGGGACCGCCGTGCCCCACGTGTCCTCGTCGGTGAACTGGACCTCGGGCGGCGCCTGCCGGGAGCCGCGGGTGGGGACGGCGAGGTACACGACGCCGAGGGCCAGCCGGACCAGGCCGAGGGTGATCGCCGTGCCGTCGAGGTCGCTCAGCAGCCACAGGTCCACGGCGGCGCCGACCGCCGGCACGACGACGTAGCCCAGGACGACAGCCGCTCGCCGGTGCGCCGCCGCAGGAACAGCGCGATGACGCTGAGGTCCACCACGGTGGAGGCGGCGTCCTCGGGGGACCGCGCTGCGTGCCGGTCGACGTCAGGGGGTCGGCGGCGGACCGGTGATGGACACCCCGTAGTCGCTGAGCACCTGCCCGAGCCGCTCCACCGCCTCGGGCGGCGGAGGTCCGGGGACGGGTGGCAGGTCGGCGTCGGGGTCGCCGGGTGTGCCGTCGGCCACGAAGAACTCCTCGAAGCCGGCCGGCGTGATGAGCAGGAGGAACCGTGCGGTGTCGCTGCGGACTCGATACGCGTGCTCGCTGCCCGAGGGGAGGTGCAGGGTGTCGCCGGCCGACACGATCGTGTGGTCCTCGTCCGACCAGCCGTCGAGCTCGCCGTCGAGGACGATGAAGGTCTCGGCCTCGCGGCTGTGCCGGTGCAGGGGCGTGCCCGTGCCCTGGCGCCCGAGGTGCTCGATCAGCGCGAGGCTGCCCGCGGTGTCCCGGCCGGTGAGACGCATCCGGAGACGCAGGCCCAGGTGGTCGTAGGTGTCACCCGCGGCGGCAGGAACGAGTCGGCTCGTCATGGCCCCTCCTCTCACGACGTCCCGCCAGTCTGACGTCAACCGGCGCCGTTGTCCGTGTCGCCGACCCTCCCCGTCCCGTCGTCGCCGCCGCGGCCGGGCCGACCGTGGCGCCGCCGCTGTCCCTGGATGAGCCGCTCCCTGCCTCGGGGTGCGCCTCTCGAGGGCCGACCGGGTCGGGCGGTCCCGATCCGGGCTCCGCGCCGTGGTCGAGACACCACAGGACAACATCCATTGAATGTCGATAGATGATGAGTGATACTCGATGTGTGGACACCGCATCGATCAGGCGCTCGACGGTCCGCCCGGCGACCCGCTCGACGCGTGCCAGGCACCGGACACGTTCCCCACGTCGACCCACCGACCGGTGCCATCACCGGCGGATCGGGCCCCTCACAGGAGACCTCGTGAAGCTCTTCCTCGCCGTCGTCGCCATCCTCGCCGTCGTCGTCATCGGCGTCACCGCCGTGGTGCTCGGGGAGGCCGACGACTCACCCGGCCTCCAGGGCCTGGGGGTGCTGCTGGTCATCGGCGCGGTCGCGCTCGGCGTGCGGACGGTCCGACGCGCCAGGTAGCAGTCGCCGCGACGGCCGGCCGATCGACGTCCGGGACGGGGCAGCTCCGGGGACCGCACGCAGCGGCGACGTGGGAGGTCACGGGACCGCTGCGGGCCCGTGGCGACGGACGGGTTCGCCTGTACGTCGGGAGTTCTGGCGGCGTGGTCGGCCACCGCCGACGTCGCCGTACACGGCGCCTCCTGCGGATCCTCCACGAGGGGCCGCTGGTCGCGCACGGCCTCTCGCGGACGGCTCTCGCGGACGAGTCGCGGACCAGGGCAGTGGCCGAGGACTGGTCAGGCGCCCGGGAGCAGGGTGTCCCCCACGCCTCTCCAGGGCGACCAGGTCCTGACCACGCAGCGCTGCGGCCCTGCGGTCCGGATGACTGCCCGGGCAGCGGCGTGGGCCGCCCGGCTCGGTCGAGCGGCCCGCGCCAGGTCCGGCGCCTCCCTCCCGATCAGCGGTTCCGGACCGCCAGCAGGACGCCGGTCACGGCGAACCAGACAGGCGTCAGGTAGAGCACGATCCAGGCGACGGGCGGCACCAGCAGTCCGAGGGCGATCACGACGGCCGTCACGCCGAGCCCGCGCAGCAGCCGATCCGCGGACCGCGAGGCGAGGAAGACCGCGACGCCGAAGGCCGCGCCGGCCCACTGGGCGAGCGAGAACGCCGCGTTCGACACCACCAGCCCGGCCTCCAACGCGGCCGGGCTCACCCCGCCGAGGAGGTCACCGACAGCTCGGGCGGCGCCGAGGCCCGCCGCGCTCAGCGCGAACAGGAACAGGTGGGCGACCCCGAGGACGGGCACCATCCGCCGGGCGGCGCTGCGGTCGGGCAGGGCTGCGGTCAGCGCCGCGAGCACGACCGTCGCGAGCAGGACGTAGACGCCGACGAGCAGCACGGCCCGGTCGACTGCGGTCCCCTCCAGCCGGCGCGCCGCCTCGGCAGCCGACCCGGACCCACCCAGGGGGTCCGGGAAGGACAGGATCGAACCGGCGAAGGCCAGCACGGCGCCCAGGCCGGCTGCGCCGATCCCCGTCCGCTGCCGTCGGTCGGTGGTCTGCGCGGTGGTGGTCATGTCGGTGCCCTCCGGTCGGTCCGCGTCGGCTCTCTGCTGACGTGGCACGGACGCTAGGGAGGGACCACGTCCTGGCAGATCCGTCGCGCGGCCCTGTTGACGCCCCGGACAGCGGAGACCGCGTATGCCTCTCGGCAGATCCGCTCTCCGCCTCGCGGGAGACGTCCGGAGGGGGTCCGGCTCCCTAGCATCTGTCCGTGCCCGAGGGCTGGCTGCGACGACCGCGCGCCCGCTGGCGTGCGCTGCCGGTGACGGTCCGGGACGGCGTCCTCGCCGCGGTGTTCCTCGTGCTGACCCAGGCCGAGCTGTTCGCCCGTGCCCATCTGCTCGAGGGTCCACCCGTCCTGCAGCACCTCCTCCTGGCCGGCATCTGCGGATCCGTCGCGCTCCGGCGCACGCGCCCGACGCCGGCGGCCGCGGTCTGCGGCGTCGGGATGGCGGCGACCGGCGCGCTCGGCACCGCCCCGTCGGCCGCCGTCTTCGTCGTCTACCTGCTGGTGACCTACTCGGTCGGCTGGTGCGCCGACTCCCGGCGGACGGCGGCGCTCGGTCTGGTCGCCGTCGTGGTGCCGGACGCGGTCGTCTACCCGCTCACCCAGCCCGAGGGCAGGGACATCGCCGAGATCGTCATCAACGCGGGCATCCCCGTCGCACTCTGGCTGCTGGCCCGCCTCGGCCGCGAGCACCTGGACCGCGCGATCGCCGCCGAACGCCGCCTCGCCGCCGAGGAGCTGCGGGCCCTCGAGGAACGGACTCGCCGGTCCGAGGCCACCGCGGCGGAGCGTCGACGCATCGCGCGGGAGTGCCATGACGTGATCGGGCACGGCATCACGCTCATGCTGCTCTACACCGAGGCGGCGCAGGCCCGGCTCGGTGACCGCGAGCGAGCGGCGGCCGAAGCGCTGGACGTGGCGGCGGCGGCCGGCCGGACGGCACTCGCCGACGTCCGCCAGGTCCTCGACGTGCTCCGCGCGGACGACGACGCGGACCCCCGCGGAGGAGGGCTGGACGAGGTCGCGGACCTGGTCGAGCGGGTGCGCGGCGCAGGCGCGGACGTGGACTGGCGGGCGGTCGACCTGCCTCCCGAGCTGCCGGCGACGGTGAGCACCACCGCCTACCGGGTCATCCAGGAAGGGCTGACCAACGCGCTGCGCCACGCCCCCGGTGCACCGGTCCGGATCACCCTGCGTGGTGACCAAGGCGCCCTCCGCGTCCAGGTCGTCGACGCGGGCGGCACCGCGGCGACCGGAGGGTCGACCGGCTCGTCCGGGTGCGGCCTGGTCGGCCTCCGGGAGCGGGTGGGCCTGCTCGGCGGACAGCTCGCCGCCGGACCGCTCGGGGATCGCCCCGGCTGGCAGGTGACGGCCAGCCTCCCGGTCGCCTCCGCACACCGGTGATCACCGTCCTCCTCGCCGACGACGAGGCGCTCGTCCGCGCGGGACTCCGGATGATCCTGGAGTCCGAGGCCGACCTGGAGGTGGTCGCCGAGGCCGCCGACGGCGCGGAGGCGGTCGCTCTGTGCCGACAGCTCCACCCCGCCGTCGCTCTCCTGGACGTCCGCATGCCCGGCATCGACGGCCTGCAGGCCGCTCGGCGCATCGTCGCGGATCCCGAGCTCGACACCGTCGTGGTCATGCTGACGACCTTCGACTCCGACGACGCCCTCGTCGCCGCGCTGAAGGCGGGGGCGGCCGGGTTCCTCCTCAAGTCGATGCCGCGCGACCGGCTGGTCAGCGCCGTCCGCTCGGCCACCTCAGGTGAGGCCCTCCTCGCACCGCAGATCACCCGGCGACTGCTGACCGACCTCGTCGAGCGGTCCCGGCCCCAGGCGCGAGGCGACCCGCGGCTGGCCGAGCTCACCGACCGGGAGCGGGAGGTGCTGGTCCTGATGGCACGCGGCCTGTCCAACGCCGAGATCGCCCAGCAGCTGGTGGTGGGCACGGGCACGGTGAAGACGCACGTCGCCCGCGTGCTGACCAAGCTCGGAGTCCGAGGCCGGGTCCAGGCCGTCGTCGTCGCCTACGAGGCCGGGCTGGTGAGTCCTGGCCCCTGACGACCGCCGAGCGACGTGCGCGACCAGCGCACCGCAGCCGCGTCCGCCGCACGGCGGATCGGTCGCCACGGCGGGGTTCCGCGAGTCGCCCGATCGCGACGCCCTGCCGGTCCTCACCTGGCAGCACTGAGCGAACCGGACACGGACCCCTCTGGTGGGCTCCGGTGTCCCGCGGTGGGCGCTCCGGTGCGCCTGCCCGCGTCACAGCAGCCGGGACCGGAGCTCCTGCTCGGACAGGCCCTGCAACTCCTCGGCAGTCCAGTCCACGTGCGGTCTCTCGGCCACGTGTCCACGGTCAGGTCGCCGCGGCCCTGTGACTCGGAGTGGGCCACCCAGGGACACTGCCGTGTCGGCATGATGGCCGGCATGCCCTCGGAGAAGCCAGCGCAGGACCGGCCCACCGTCATGTCGTTGGAGTGGGACTCGGAGGCAGGGGCCGGCTACCTCGCGTTCGGGGCGATCGGCGCCGGCGAGGCCGTGCACCAGCAGGTCGTCAAGAACCCCGTTCCGGATGTCGATGACATCGTCCTGGACTTCGACGAACGAGGCCGACTCCTCGGTGTCGAGTTCCTCGACGAGCGAGCGCTCCCGCCGGATCTCGCCGCTTCGTAGATGTCCCTGAACCGCCCCCATCAGGGACACGAGGCGGCTTCGAGGACACCCCGGCGCAAGCGCCCGGCGGTCTCACACGTCGCGGTAGCGCACGGCTGCGTCCAGCTTCTCCTTCAGCACCTCCGGTGTGACCTGACGCCCGGGCCACGTGGGGTACTCGGTGCCGGGGACCACGTAGGGCTGGACGTAGGCCGCGGTGTCGCGCTGGTAGCGCCAGCCCTCGGCGAGCGGGCCGACGTCGTAGGCGTCGTACCCGATCGAGTCGAGGAACTCCGTCACCGTCCGCTCGGCCGCCGGGTCGTCGCCGGCGATCGCGAGCACGGAACGCTCGGGGTGCCCCGCCGGGCGCTGCAGGCTGCCGAGGTGGCTGACGTAGACGTTGTTGAACGCCTTCACGACGCGCGACTCGGGGAGGTGTGCCTGCAGCAGCTCGCTGGTCGTCGTCGACTCGTCGTCGAGCTCGGCGATGTGCCCGTCGCGCTCCGGGTAGTAGTTGTCGGTGTCGATGACGACCTTCCCGCGCAGCGGCTCGACCGGCACCTCGCGGTAGGCCTTCAGCGGGACGGTCACCACGACGATGTCGCCCGCCGCGGCGGCCTCGGCCGCAGTGGCCGCTCGTGCCCGGGGACCGAGCTGGTCCACGAGGTCGGTGAGGGTCTCGGGTCCACGACTGTTGCTGAGCACCACGTCGTGGCCGGCGTCGACCGCCAGCCGGGCGACGGTGCTGCCGATGTTCCCGCTGCCGATGAGTCCGATGGTCGTCACGTAGGCCGGAAGCCGAGCACCGGCGGAGCCATTCCCGGCACGGCGTCGTCATGGCCACGCTCGACACGGGCGGCGGTCGTCCGCGCTGGACTGCCGGCCGGCCGATCCCGGCCGCGCCGCTCAGCCCGGACTCGCCGGCTCGTGGCCGACACCCCAGCGGGCCGGTGCACCGCGCCGTACCCGCGGACCGCGGCCAGCAGCAGCGCCACGACCGCCAGCAGCCCCGCGACCGGCCCAGCCCACGCGACCGGGCCGGTCGCGGCGTGGTGCAGGTGCGCAGTGAGCACCGGCGGGTGGACGGCGAGCATCGCCGTCGTCAGGACGACGTGCGCCGCCCACGCCGCCCGGCCCGGACGGCGCCACAGGTGCACCGCGCAGGCCAGGCAGGCCGCGGCGAGCAGGGCGGTGCCAGCCGCGTCCGGGTGCGGCGCGAGAGCCAGCCCGAGCCCGTGCACCGCGGCGCACCCCGCCGCGGCCCCCGCCGCGCTGTGCGCGAGGAACCGCGGCAGGGCCGCCGCGCCGAGCGGCTGCGTCATCCGTCCCCGGCCCCCTTCAGGGTCCCGCCACGAGCTGGCGAGTGGCGGGGGGCAGGGGTCCTCTTCAGTGGCAGTGGCCCGGGGCCGGGGGCACGTCGAGCGCGGGGTTGCGGTCGAAGAAGCCGACCGGCTTGAGCTCGAAGGACACGACGTCGACCGGCATGACCGGCCAGTCCTCGGGCCGCGGCACGTGGTGGATGCCGAACACGTGCCAGAGCACGACGTCGGTGTCGACGAGTGACCGGTCGGCCTCCTGCCAGGCGGGCAGCCCGGCGTCGCGGCGGCTCTGGTTGCAGAACTCACCCGAGGGCCAGCGCTCCTCCTCGTCGAAGCGGCTCACCCACACCGGGTGGTCGATGACCTGCGCCCGCTGCCGGAACGCCGCGTCCGCGGAGGCCATCGAGGGCAGCGCCGAGTTGGGGTACAGCTTGTAGCCCGGCGCCGTCCCCAGCCGGTTCGGCTTCGTTCGGTTGACCACCTTGAAGCTGCGCTGGGTGGCGAAGTCGACGTCCAGGCGCCCCTGCGACTCGGTCTCCACCGGCCGGCTGCGCGTCACCACCGCCAGCCCGTACGGGTTGTCCTCCGACACCGGCAGCGCCTCGCTCTCGGTGACGACGACGGTGTTCTCCGGGCCGTCGACCTCCATGTCCAGCCGCGCCACGACGAAGTGCTGGTGGATCGGCGCGTAGGTGCGCTCGTCGACGACGGTGCCGTACGGCGGCGGGGTGCCGTCGTAGGGGCTGGTCACCATGATCCCGGTGGCGCGGACCTCGCACTGGATGGTGCCGTCCTGGTAGAAGCGCCAGTAGGTCAGGTACTCGTAGTTGGCCACCGTGGCGTGGAACGAGACGACCATCCGCCGCGACCGCCGCACCTCGGCCCCGGCCTGCTCGTCGACGTGCTTCCACAGCACGCCGTCGTCCTCCTCGTGCAGGCAGATGGCGTTCTCGATCGTGTAGGGCTCACCGCGGGTGTCGTGCAGGACGGCGTCGACGTAGGTGATCTCGCCGAGGCAGTCGCAGCCGAGCTTCAGCGAGGTGGTCATGAAGCCCAGACCCCACTCGCCGATGTCGAACGCGGTGCGGCGGTGGTGGTCGGGACTCGGGTCGCGGTAGGGCACGACCATCTCGGCGAACGACATCCGGTGCGCGATCGGCCGGCCGTCGTAGCCGACCCGGTGGATCACCAGGCCCTCACGGTGGTTGAAGCCCAGCCGCATCGTCCAGTTCTGCCAGCGCAGCTCGTTGCCGTCGAGGCTGAACGAGACGCCCTCGGGCTGGGTGATCTCCAGTGCCTTGACGTCGGTGCGCTGCTGCAGGCCGGGCACCAGCGAGGGCACGTACTCGCCCATGACGGCGGGCTGCGCCGGTGGCGGGGTGTCCTCGACCTGCAGCAGCTCCATCGTGTTGAGGTCGACGACGAAGTGCAGGCCCATGACGGGGTTGGCGTAGGGGTTGCCGCCGCGCACCGAGCGGCGCCACACATCGGTCCAGCCGACCCGGCGGTCCTGCAGTCCCTGGGGGATCAGCGAGTGGCCGTAGGCCCAGGTGTCGATCAGGACGAGGTCGAGGTCGGTGATGCCCCGCTTGGCCAGCGCCTCGACGACGGTGGGGTGCTGGATGAGGACCTCGTGCGCCTCGTGCCACTCGTCGAGGGTCATGTTCGCCTGCTCGCCGGGCACCGCCTCCCAGGAGACGACGGCGTCGTCGGTCAGCGAGACCACCGCCTTGTGCGGCGTCCCCTCGTCGCGGCTCCAGACGGTCACCCGGGCCTCGCGGCGGATCGGGTCGCCTGGGGAGAACGCGCGGACGACGTCCTTGGCCGGCTCGCGCAGCTCGATGGAGGCGAACCGCCAGCGCTCGTCCACCCCGCGGTCGCGGCGCAGGATGCCGGCCGCGGCGCGGATCTCGTCGGCGCTCAGCGGGTCGAGCGGGTGCGGGGTGCCGGCGGCCGCGGGCCCGGCGGCCGCGCCGGAGCTGTGGCACGACGTCGCGAGCTGGGTCATGACGGGTTCTCCTGGGTGGTGTCGGGGCGGTTCGCGAGCAGGGGGAGGGAGGGGTCCCAGCGGGTGCCGTCGCGGGCGTCGCGGCGGCGGCGGGCGATGGCCGACAGCGCCTCCAGGACGACCCGGTTGGCCAGCGCCGCGGTGATGTCGGCGTGGTCGTAGGGCGGGCTGACCTCGACGACGTCCACGCCGACCACCGGCAGCTCCAGGCAGAGCCGGCGGACGGCGTCCAGCAGCTGGCGGGCGGTCAGGCCGCCCGGCTCGGGCGTTCCCGTGCCGGGGGCGTGCCCGGGGTCGCAGACGTCGATGTCGACGGAGAGGAAGACGCCGTCGCACTCGTCGGTGGCGATCGCCGACGCCTCGGTGAGGCAGGCGTCGAGACCGCGGTGGCCGATCTCGGTCATCTCGTAGGAGCGCATCCGCTGCGCCGCCATCCAGTCCAGCGTCTCCGGCGGCGGCCAGTAGCCGCGCAGGCCGACCTGCAGGAACCGGTCGCCACGCAGCGCCCCGGACTCGATCAGCCGGCGCATCGGCTGGCCGTGACCCCACAGCGAGCCGAACTCGATGTCGCCCGTGTCGGCGTGCGCGTCGAAGTGGATCATCGAGACCCGGCCGTGGCCGAGGACGTTGGCCACGCCCTTGGCGTCGGCGAAGGCGATCGAGTGGTCACCGCCCAGGACGACCGGGATGGCGCCGGCGCGGGCGACGGTCTCGACCGCGGCCTCCAGCGCGCCCAGTGCGGTCTCGATGTCACCCGAGTACATCTCGACGTCACCCGCGTCGAGCACGCGCAGGTCGCGCAGCCCGTCGGTGCGCAGCGCCAGGCTCGGCCGGGAGCCGTCGTGGGCCAGGTAGTCGGTCATCCGGATCGCCTGCGGGCCGAAGCGGGTGCCCGGGCGGTGCGAGGTGCCGCCGTCGAAGGGCGCGCCGAGGACGACGACGTCGGCGCCGGCGAGGGACGCCGGGTCGCCGAGGTCGCACCGGTCGATGCCGAGGTAGGTGATGTCCGGGCCGTACTGGGCGCCGTAGCGCGTCATCGGGTCAGATCCGATCCGTCATCCGGTGGGGCGGTGGGCGCGGCGCCGGTCGCGGGCGGGCGCGGTGGTGGACCAGCACCCCTGCGTACGCCTGCAACCGATTCCGCGGTGACGAAGACGATAAACGACGGATTCGATGAGGTCCAGGGCCATTGACCACTGAATGTGACATCCGGTTGGGTGTGCGGCGCCGCGGCCGACTGCGGCACGGTCGCAAGCGACGGAATCAAGACGAGTGACACCGTCATCCACACGAAACAGTCGTGCTGCATGCTCCCTGCGCTCGGATCCGTGGGTGACGGTCATGCCGGAACGTCGACGGGGTCCGCGCCGGGTGTACACCGTGTCCTCTTCCGTCGGCAGCCGGATCCTGGCTGGCTGTCGACCTGTGAGGCGCGGCACACCTGCCGGCTGACGCGAGCCGCTCCGGCGGCGCGACGAGGGAGGACCGCATGGCGGTGGAACAGGGGCCGGTGACCGGTCGGCAGGCCGATCTGCGGGCGAAGGGGCTGTCCACCAACTCGGTGGGCCTGCTGGCCAGCGTGGTGCTCGGCGTCTCGAGCATCGCGCCGGTGTACGCGCTGACGGCGACGCTCGGCCCGACGGTGACCGAGGTCGGCCTGCAGATGCCGGCGGTGTTCCTCGCCGGCTTCCTGCCGATGCTGCTGGTCGCCTACGCCTACCGGGAGCTCAACCGGGTGGCCCCGGACTGCGGGACCTCGTTCACCTGGACGACCAAGGCGTTCAACCCCTACGTCGGGTGGCTCTGCGGCTGGGGCGCGCTGCTGGCGACGATCATCGTGCTGTCCAACCTGGCCGGCGTCGCCGTCTCGTTCTTCTACCTGCTGCTCGGCGAGATCACCGGCTCGGAGGCCGTCGGCGCGCTGGGCGACAACACCCTCGTCAACGTCCTCACCTGCGTCGCCTTCGTGGCGCTGGCCACGTGGGTCACCTACCGCGGCGTCGAGGCCACCAAGCGCGTGCAGTACGTGCTCGTCGGCTTCCAGATGGCGGTGCTGGCGGTGTTCGCCGTCCTGGCCCTGGTCAAGGCCGGCTCCGCGCCGGGCGCGATCTCCTTCGAGCTCTCCTGGCTCGACCCGACCGCCATCACCTCGTTCAGTGCCTTCACCGCCGGCCTGTCGCTGTCGCTGTTCATCTACTGGGGCTGGGACACCTGCCTGACGGTCAACGAGGAGACCGCCGGGAGCTCCCGAACCCCGGGCCGGGCAGCGCTGCTCACCATGCTGGTCATCATCGTGACCTACGTCGGCGTGGCGATCGCCGTCCAGATGTACGCGGGCATCGGCGACGAGGGCACCGGCCTGGGCAACCCCGACACCGGGGACAACGTGTTCGCCGCGCTGGCCGGGCCGGTGCTCGGCCCGGGACTGGCCTTCCTGCTGTTCCTCGCCGTGGTGGCCAGTTCCGCGTCCTCGCTGCAGACCACCTTCCTGCCGACGACCCGGACCATGCTGGCGATGGGCACCTACGGTGCGCTGCCGAAGCGCCTGGCCGAGGTGCACCCCCGCTTCCTGGCGCCATCGACGGCCACCCTGGTCGCCGGTGTCGGCACGGCGGTGTTCTACGTCGGGATCACGCTGATCAGCGAGAACGTCCTCATCGACACGATCTACGCGCTCGGCCTGATGATCTGCTTCTACTACGGCCTGACCGCCTACGCCTGCGTCTGGTACTTCCGGCACGAGCTGCGCCGCAGTGCCCGGGACCTGGTGTTCAAGGGCGTCCTGCCCCTGCTGGGCGCGCTCATGCTCACCGCGGTGTTCCTGCAGACGGCGGTCGACACCCTCGACCCCGCCTACGGCAGCGGGTCCTCGGTGTTCGGCGTCGGCAGCGTCTTCGTCATCGGGATCGGCCTGCTGCTGGCCGGCGTGGTGTTCATGCTCGCCTGGCGGGCGAGGCACCCGGCGTTCTTCCGCGGGGAGACGCTGAAGGTCGACACCCCGTCGCTGGTCTTCGACGACTGAGCCGGCGGCCGTCCCGGCCCGGCGATGATCAGGTGACCTGGTCGTCGAGCGTCCTCCCTCACGTCCCGCGGTGAGGGAGGACGCTGCATGATCAGGGACCCTGGTCATCGCGCGCCCACAGCAGGGGAGCTCGACGGCGGCCATCGGCAGGGGCGACGGTTGCGACCGGTGTTCTCCGCCCCCACCGCTGGCGCGTGCACCCCGGCGCGGAGGCCCGGTTCGTCGACGACGGGGACGCGTCACCCGCGCCGTCCACGCCACCTGCGGCTGCTACGGCTCCCGCTTGCACCGCGCCGACGACGGCGGCATCCCGCCGTCCTTGACCGCCGTTCGATGGCGGCCTAGTGTACTGGTGACTGATATACCAGTGTGACGATCAAGCTCCGCGGAGGGATGCTCGTGACCGTGCTCGCCGACCGGACCGCGGACGCGCCGGCCGTCCCCGACCTGGTGCTGGGCCGCCCGCTCGCCGCCGCCGTCGGCATCACGGTCAACCGCAACGCGGTGCCCTTCGACCCCCGCCCG
Organism: Geodermatophilus maliterrae; assembly: GCF_041018925.1. NCBI lineage: Bacteria > Bacillati > Actinomycetota > Actinomycetes > Geodermatophilales > Geodermatophilaceae > Geodermatophilus > Geodermatophilus maliterrae. The sequence goes on along the minus strand of NZ_JBFNXQ010000074.1, from coordinate 73 downwards.
CCGATGGTCAGCTCGGGGGTGCGCATCGGCACCCCGGCGCTGGCCGCCCGCGGCTTCGACGCCGAGGACTTCA